>NZ_JBWGIF010000006.1:0-281248 GCF_056312565.1 Pseudomonas sp. JE3303 | reverse complement strand
GAGGGCCAGACGGGAAATCAACCAGCAAAAGGAACATCCCATGAGCGGTTTCACCAAAGGCCAGTCGGTCATCCTCACCAACCCGCGCGGCGTCGACAAGACGGGCAAGTTCATCGGTACCAAGAACCTCGGTACCGGCCGCGGTGGTGGCGAGTATCTCGTTGTGGATATCGATGGCAAGCAACTCAAGGCTCGCGCCAGCAAGGTTCGCGCGGCCTGATTTCACTGGCTGGCCTTCCGACGAGGGCCAGACGGGAAGTCACCTGGAGGAAGCAATGGTCAACACCACCCCTAAGACGATCAGCCTGACAGTGCGCGAAGACGGCAAGAAGGTCATGTCGCTGGATGGCAGCCCGCTGGCCGACGGCATCCTCTACGCCGCCCATGTGCTCACGGGTAACGAGCGGCTCGACCTGATCGAAAGGCTGCAGGCCGCCCATGCCGAGCTTGAGGCGCGCTTCCGATAGGCGCTTTCACTGGCTGGCCTTCCGTGAGGGCCAGACGGGAAATCAACCAGCAAAAGGAACATCCCATGAGCGGTTTCACCAAAGGCCAGTCGGTCATCCTCACCAACCCGCGCGGCGTCGACAAGACGGGCAAGTTCATCGGTACCAAGAACCTCGGTACCGGCCGCGGTGGTGGCGAGTATCTCGTTGTGGATATCGATGGCAAGCAACTCAAGGCTCGCGCCAGCAAGGTTCGCGCGGCCTGATTTCACTGGCTGGCCTTCCGACGAGGGCCAGACGGGAAGTCACCTGGAGGAAGCAATGGTCAACACCACCCCTAAGACGATCAGCCTGACAGTGCGCGAAGACGGCAAGAAGGTCATGTCGCTGGATGGCAGCCCGCTGGCCGACGGCATCCTCTACGCCGCCCATGTGCTCACGGGTAACGAGCGGCTCGACCTGATCGAAAGGCTGCAGGCCGCCCATGCCGAGCTTGAGGCGCGCTTCCGATAGGCGCTTTCACTGGCTGGCCTTCCGTGAGGGCCAGACGGGAAATCAACAGAGGGCAGCCATATGCGTTCCAGACAGTACTACCTCACCCATGACTGCCCGCAGTGCGGCGCAAAGGACGCCAAGGACGAATGGGGCGGCGCCCGCATGTCGAGCACGACGTGGGGGCACGGATTCAGCTGTTGCAGCGAAGAGTGCGGCGTCGCCTTGGCCAAAACGGTGATACCCGATCAAGCAACAAAGGCTGGGCGAAAGCGCCTGAAAGCTCTTTGGGAGAAGTTGGCCGGACAGGCAGAGCACCGGCTTTCAGGTGAGCCCTATCCGGGCTACCCCTGGCGGTAACGAAGAACAACCAACGCCACGGCAGCCTGCCGTTAACTGCCCGAGCACCTGGTACTCCCCAGCACCAGGCTGCATCGGTCGTGACGCTTGCCCTCCCCTGGTCCGGGAGTTTCACGGCACAGCGAGCGTCACGACCAATGCAGCCACACAACCACACCGAGGAAACACCTCATGACTACGATCACCAGCGGCGATTGGATGGGCCACCTCGGACGTGGCCTGGCTCCGCGCGAATTGCAATGCGTCCTCTTCGTAGCCCAGGGCCTGACAGCGAAAGAGATCGCCAAGAACATCGATATCGCCCCGGGCACCGTCGACAAGCGTCTCTCCGCGGCCATGTTCAAGCTCGGCGTCCTGCGCCGCACCGCCCTGGTGGCCGAAGCCATGAAGCGCCAGATCATCAGCCCGGTCTGCTACATGCTTGCCGCGCTGGTCGCCATGCACACCGTCATGGGTGACGAAGATCCGATGCGCCGCGAGCGCCGCATGGGTGATCGCCGCGTCGCCCACCTTCGAGTGGAACGGAAGGCCGAGGCCTTCGAACACCACGCCTGACCCCTTCCCTACCCCCTGAGGATCCATCATGCACGCCACCATGCAACAGAAAGTCCAGCAGAAACGCGCGGTGTACCAGGCGCTCCAGCAGCGCACTCAGCGCGCCGCCGCCGAATTCCAGAGCAAGTCGCGCTTCTTCGTCCAGGCCAGCGGCAACGGCTGGGCTGTCGTGTCGGCCAGCAACAATCGCCTGCACGGGCATCATCAGCGCTACGTTGAAGCCGTGCGCTACGCCGAGAGCCTCGAGCGCGCGATCGACGCCAAGTCGCTGGCCTGCGTCACCGTCAAGCAAGTCGGCGAGCGCGCCACGCGCTGGGCTGCACTGTTCGGCCTGGTCATGATCGTCGTGACCGGGGCGGCGTCCTCATGAGCCGCGGCGTCAACAAGGTGATCTTGGTCGGCACCTGCGGCCAGGATCCCGAAACCCGCTACCTGCCCAACGGCAACGCGGTCACCAACCTGAGCCTGGCGACCAGCGAGCAGTGGACGGACAAGCAGACCGGCCAGAAGGTCGAGCGCACCGAGTGGCACCGCGTCTCGCTCTTCGGCAAGGTCGCCGAGATCGCCGGCGAGTACCTGCGCAAGGGCTCCCAGGTCTACATCGAGGGCAAGCTGCAAACCCGCGAGTGGGAGAAGGACGGCATCAAGCGCTACACCACGGAAATCCTCGTGGATATGCGCGGCACGATGCAGCTGCTCGGCGGCAGGCCGCAGGGCCAGGGCGGGCAGCAGCCCCAGGCACAGCGCCAGCAGCGCCCACCGCAGAACCAGCAGGCCGCACCGCCCGATCACGACAGCTTCGACGACGACATTCCGTTCGCGCCGATGCATCACCTGGCCGGGGCGTAGCCATGAAAGCGCGCAGGCATCGCCTGCCCTTCCCCATGCCCTATTACCACGGTCGCGCCGCGCGCCGTAACGGCAAGTGCAGGCTGGCCCAGCCCTACGGGAACATGACCATCGATGGCGGTTGGTGGCTCGGTGGCTGGCATGACACAGATATGGAGCTGTCCCGTGAAAATCAAAAGAGCGCTGCAACTGCACAGGCGGCGTGATCAGTTCAACTTGCCGCCCAGCGGCTTGAGAGGTACCGGCCATGGCCGAGAAGAAGAGCGGCGGTGCGAAGCACTCAGCGGACTACCGAGACCGCCAGAAGAAGCAAGCCGCGAAGCTGGGCATCGAGAAGGTGTTCTTCACCATGCCGGAAGGGATCAAGGCGGCCATGACTGCGGAGATCGAACGCCACGGTTACGACCAGGTGCAGGAGCTCTGGCAGGACCTGGCCTTGTCGTGGATTGCACAGGACCCTGAAGAGCGGGCGCGTCGCCTTGAACGACCTGACGCGCCAGCTTTTTACATCTCGCCGAAACTAGTGCGCCAGTTCGAAGCGGCCAGTATGGCCGAAATCAGACGGGATCCAGGTGACGAGATACAAGCGCCGTATTAATCAGGATCAATTTCCCGCATCATCTGCTGCATGACTTGGATGCCTCGCGCACGGCATGCTTCGTAAGAGGCGCACGCCTCGTTGTCTTCATGAGTGCCAGAGCGACCATCTTTCGCTTTAACTTCAATCCGTATACCTCGCGGAATTGGGTTCGAAGCGTCATCGCTCCATTTGAACTGCAAGTATCCCTCTTGTCCTTTCGGCCCATTCCAACGCACGTTGCGAGGACGGTCCGCTGCTAGCTTCAAATCGTCGGTCATATAGAACTCCATAAATGGCTGGCCCCATGCCAGCACCCCTTAATACCCCAATCCGCATGACCGAAAAAAGCTTTTTCCAAGGTTGATACCTTCCCCGCTGTCCGCCAGCACCTCCCTTATTCAACGAATCACGCCAGCCCGGCGAGGACCTCCCATGACCGAACAAAAGCTCGACGAGAGCAAGCTCGAGCGGATCATCCGCAAGATCAAGCGTTGCCTTGCCCTCTCCAAAAGCTCAAACGAAACCGAGGCCGCGACGGCAATGCGCCAGGCTCAGGCGTTGATGCGCGAGTACCGCCTCACCGAAATGGACGTGCGGCTGAGCGATGTAGGCGAGGTCGAATCCGACAAGGTCCGAGCGACGCGTCGCCCAACGTGGGATCGCGATCTTAGCGCGGTAGTCGCCCAGACCTTTGGGGTGACGGCTTTGTCGCGCACGGCCTGGTGTAAGGCGACTCATCGCTGCGTCGAACGAGCAGTGTTTGTCGGCGTCTCTCCTGCCCCACAGATCGCGCTGTACGCCTACGAGACACTGCTCACCAAGTTGACGCTGGCACGCCGCGAGTACGCCGCAAAAGTCCGGGCGGATCGTCGGCGCAGCCTGTACTCACCGGAGACAGCCGGTGATCACTTCGCTCTGGCCTGGGTCGCGGCCGTGCACGGGAAGCTTCATCAGCTTGTGCCACGCGGCGAAGAAGATCCTGCAATCGTTCAGTCGTCCAGCGGACGTGACCTTGTGAGCGTGCAGGCGCAGGACCAGGCCTTGATCGACCAATACCTCGCTGGCAAGGAAATCGGCAAGCCGCGTAAGCGCAGGGAGTTTGAGCTGGACCTCAACGCGCAGATCGCTGGACTGCTTGCCGGGCAGCGCGTAGAGCTCAACCCAGGGCTAGCCACTGGTGACCAGGAGCAGCTCAGGCTGGCGAGTCTATGACCATGAATCCCTACGAGATCACTGGGCCGGCGCAGATCGGCTTCAGTGGCGGACGCAGCTCCGGGTACATGCTTTACCACATCCTCGAAGCGCACGGCGGGCAGCTGCCCGAAGGGGTTCACGTTACCTTCCAGAACACCGGCAAAGAGCGGAATGAAACGCTTGACTTCATCCGCGAGTGCCAGCGTCACTGGAACGTGCCTATCACCTGGTTGGAATTCGACGGGGTTTACGGCCAAGGACTGAGCTGGAAAGTCGTCAGCCACGAGACGGCAAGCCGGAACGGAGAGCCGTTCGACCTGATGCTGCAGTACTACACCGACTACCGGCGCGAGGAAAAGAACGAGCCGCCCATCTTGCCGAACCCTGTCAACCGGATGTGCACAGACCGGATGAAGATCAAGGCCAGCACCTGGTATATGCGGGATGTGGTCGGCCTGGCCTCGTGGGACGCGATTATCGGCATCCGCGCAGACGAGCCACGGCGCTACCACCGTATGATGGCGGCGAACGAAAAAGGCGGTAACCGGTGGGAGAACGTGACGCCCATGTACCACGCTGGCGTACTGAAGCCCGGCGTGAACAGCTTCTGGGCGCGCCAGCTGTTCGACCTGGGCATCGACTCCGACCTGGGCAACTGCGACCTCTGCTTCCTGAAGTCACCCGAGAAGATCATCCGGGCCATCATCGAGAACCCCGACACGGCTCGCTGGTGGATAGAGGCGGAAGAACGCACCGGTCAAGTGTTCCGCCGCGACCGGCCCAACTACAAGGCCATGGCCTGGATGGCTGACCAGCTCGGCCGGCAGATGCCTCTGGACCTGGACATCGCAGAAGACGAAGACCTCATCGACTGCATGTGCGGAGACTGATCATTTTTTGGGCCATACGGATAAAACCCCGATGATGATACCGCCTAGGCCGGTGACCCATGTCAGCCAGAAAGCCTTCACCTCCCGCCGGTGCTTTTGCTCTTCCCTCAGCGCCGCTCTTGCGGCGACCTCACCTTCGGTGGTGAGGCAGCGAATCTTTTCACCCGTTATATCGCATTCGACATACTCCCAGAGTCCCCCATCCTTGGTGCTGGGCATTGGAACCGAGAGACGATCAAGCTTTCTCCGATACTCCCGAGTTATCAGGTCGCGACGCCATTGATACAGCTCGGACATCTCCTGATGGAATGAGCTAACCGCACCGCTCTCATGGGCAGTCCTGGTGTCTGGCGGTCGTGCCCTCTCCATTGCCTCTTGAGCTGCCCGGCAATGCCTGATCTCCACTTGATACCGCAGAGCGTCGGGAAGGTATCGCCTGATCTTCCAATAAAACTTCATTTCCGCAGCCTCCAGTGAGCTGTGGCGAACTATAGCTGCGAGGTATTCCCATGCCCACAGAAAACCGATCCAGTAATACCTACCGACACTCGTTCACCGCGACATGCCCTAGTGATGGCGAGGTAATCGTGTACAGCCTGGAGATCCGTAGCCAGACGATGATTCTTGTCGAGCACATCAAGACCGCCACCGCGCTGATCAAGCAGGGCTTTCAAGAACAGATCGCAGACGAATTGGCCGAGCGCTTCAGCGGCGAACTAATACTCAAGGCTGTGCATCAAGGCGTTGAGATCGAATCACTGAGGCAGAGCGGATGATCCACTACCACGGCACGCCAATCGGCGGCACCCGGCAGGACGCGGCGCGGTTGCTTTCCGGACGACACGCTTTGGTGCCGTTCCCGCGCAAGGACGACATGGGTATTGTCGCCGAGGTCTGTCAGTCCTTCGTCTTCGACAACGGTGCGTTCACTGTCTGGAAGAAAGGTGGCCAGGTCGATGTCGAGGGATACGCCCGCTGGGTGGATGACTGGCACCGCCACCCAGGCTTCGACTGGGCGATGATCCCTGATGTGATCGATGGGGACGAAGACGCCAACGACCGGCTGCTCGATCAATGGCCCGGCCATCTCTCTGGTGTCCCGGTCTGGCACATGCATGAGTCGATCGAGCGGCTGCAGCGCCTGGCACAAGCCTGGCGGATGGTTGCCATCGGTAGTTCCGGCCAGTGGCGATCACCTGGCACCGCGGCATGGTGGAAACGCATGGGCGGAGCAATGGACGCGATTTGCGACGATCAGGGCCGACCAGTGTGCCGCTTGCACGGCCTGCGCATGCTTGACCCGGCCATCTTCCAGCGCTTGCCGCTGGCATCAGCCGACAGCACGAACGCGGCGGTGAACGGCGGAAGCATCAGCCGTTTCGGTATGTACACCCCGCCGTCCGCCGGCCAGCGCGCCAGCGTGATCGCTGATCGGATCGAGGCGCACAACAGTTCTCCGATCTGGCTCCGCGAGCCTCAAGTCGAAATGGCCCTCTAATCGGATAGACCAATGACAACAGCAATCGACCTGTTCGCCGGCCTCGGCGGATGGAGCACCGGCGCGCGCGCCGCAGGCGTCCAGGTTCTCTGGGCGGCAAACCACTGGCCCGTTGCCGTTGAATGGCACAGCGCCAACCACCCTGATGCCGAGCACGTGTGCCAGGACCTGCACCAGGCGCGCTGGGAAAACGTGCCGTCCCATGACCTGCTGCTGGCCTCGCCCTGCTGCCAGGGCCACTCGAAGGCCCGCGGCAAAGCATCCGGCAACCCTCAGCATGACTCGTCGCGGTCGACGGCCTGGGCGGTCGTGTCGGCGTTGGAGTTCCACCGGCCAGAAGCGGCGCTGGTCGAGAACGTGGTCGAGTTCACCGGCTGGGCGCTCTACCCTGCCTGGTTGGCCGCGGTGCAGGCGCTGGGCTACCAGGTCGCACCGCATGTGGTGGACTGCGCCGATCTCGGCGTGCCGCAACACCGGGTGCGGCTGTTCTTGGTGATCACTCGCAGCCGGGCGCCGCTGATGCTGAACCTGCAGCAGCGCCAGCACGTACCCGCCGCCAGCTTCCTCGACTTCGACGCCGGACGCTGGTTGCCCATCGAGAAGCCAGGCCGCGCCCAGGCGACCCTAAACCGGGTGCGCAATGGCCGGGCCCGCTTCGGCGAGCGCTTCATCATGCCCTACTACGGCAAGGGGTCCGGCACCACCGGGCGCGACATCAACAGGCCAATCGGCACCATCACCACCCTGGACCGCTGGGCCTTGGTCGACGGTGACCGGATGCGGATGCTTAGCGCCAGCGAGGCTCTAGCCGCGATGTCTTTCCCGGCCGACACCCTGCGGCCGGACAACCATCGGTTGACCATGCATATGGCTGGTAACGCGGTGCCTCCTCTGGCCGGACAAAGAGTGACCGAAGCGCTACTTAAGACAGCCTAGGCCTCTTGAAGCTCGCGCCACGTCAACTACCCGACAGGACACCGTGGCAAATGCGTTAGCTCGAATTGTCAAAAAGCCGCGAACCCAAGTCTCAGGCTACGCGGCTCGTGCTCTTCAGAATGCTGTGCCGAGCGACTCTATATCAACACTGCTAGCGCCACTGCCGAAGACTCGCTCCCACGTTATGCCCCCGGCACCGTTGATTCCTGTCGGAACACGCGTCACTCGATAAGCATCTACAAGAGCACCGCTCCCGCTCAAAACGTTCAACGTCTCTGAATGGCTGGTGGCAGTCGTTACCGAAGATTCCTTGGGAATCACCACGGTGTGGCCTTCAGCGATTCCAATCAGCTGTTTCAACAATTGCTCCATCACGATCCTCCTAGGGTCAATTTTACGAAGCGTCTATTCAATACATGAACTTAGGGCCAAAAGCCATTACTACCGATCTTCAATGCCAACAGAAAACCGATCCAGCAAATCCGAAACTGTCAGCGTTCCCCGCGACTCGATCAATCCAGCGCTAGCCCATCTCCCGAATGAAAGCGTGGCCTGCTATGAGGTTCACGAGGTCCAGGCCAAGCCAGCCGTAGCAGCAGGCTCAGGAGGCTGTAACATCCCTCCTTCGATAGAGCAAGCCTCAGGACGCCCCTTTCCCGAAAGCGTATCCAAGCGCAAGAGTGATCATGGGCACAAACACAGACCAAACATCTTTGATAGTCAACATCAGTTCATCACTAGGGACGTTGGGATCTACAAAACTTTTTAAATAGAAAGCTGCGCACATCACCGAACCAACGATGAAGCTCCAACTGATTGTCACATACACAAACGTATTTCTAGCATTATCACCGGAGCCGATGGTCTTAGTGTAGGCTCCTTCGGAGGCACCCTGCTGTCGAGACTCATTGCTTTCGAAATGTGGTCTCACTGGCGAGTTGCTCGAAGGTGAGCCGTGCTGATGAACCGGCGCGGCAGGTGCGACATTTCCGAATTTCCGCTGATTATCTTCCACTCCTCCTTTCCCCGTCACTTCTTATCCATCCAAAGAGTATACTCAAAACGCCTAGTCTCGCTCGCCTCATCAATGAGATTGGTGAAGTATGTCAGATACACCATTCCAACTTCACTAGTAGCAATTGCGAACGGCTTTGCGACCACATCACCTAGTGGGCTTTTGTGATTAAAAATATCAATTTGATAAATCCCATCCGAATTAACATCCGCTTCAAATCGAGACTTTTTTTCATCATATTTGAAATTAATAAGGCAATGCCATCCATCCAGGTTAAGCCTGAGTGTTTTTGATTCTTTAAAATGAACACAATTCGAGAAAACACTTATCTTGCCGCCAATCTCGATCGAAGTAGACATATCTATCTTCATAGTTAACGCTCTGAATCCCATTCAAATTATTGGAGGGCATCACTCTATCCCCCTAAAAAACGGATTGTAGTGATGAGTCGCTATGCACAGCAACAGCGAAGCCAGCCCGGAACCCAGAACCCCGAACCCAGAACCGCTCTAAGAGCACATCTGTACTCCACCCATCTGCAACCCCCTCTCCCCTTTATTTCGAACAGCCGCGATATGGCGGCAAAGGCCAATCCATGGAAATCGTATCGAGCACCACGAGCCGGAGCTTTAGCCTGCTCGAGTTTTCTGACCTCTACGGCGCCCGCTGCAATGTTCAGCTGAGCAGCCTGGTAGAGCCTGAGGCTATCTGGCTGGGCGTCGAGAGTGCCGAGCCGCAGATGATGGCCAGCCAGGCCGCAACGTTTGACGTTGACACCAAGGAAACGGCCGGCTGGGTGCCCTACCCCATCCCTGACCAGGTGCTGCTGCCCACCCGCATGCACCTGAGCAGGGAGCAGGTCACTACCCTGTTGCCGATACTTCAACGGTTCGCAGCCACCGGCGAGGTGCGCCTTTGAGGGCCTGGTGAACGTCAACTGATGCTGGCCTGTTCAGGCTACTGTCACTTCGATCGCGAGTGGATGCGCGATTGCACTGCCGTGATGCGCCATTCGAAGAGGCGTGATCTCAGCGGGGGTCATCTGGGTCACGCAGAGTGCCGAACTGATGCTCGAGCAAATCAGCAACCTGGCTTCGCAGCTCAAGGATTTCGGTCTGCAGACCCTGCAGTTGTTCTTCGCGATGGTTATTGAACCAAGCACGGTCCACCTCAATAGCGTCCATGCGCTGCGAGAACGCACGGAGATGACGAAGCACCGACAAGACAACGCTAAGACCGCCCAGGGCAACAATAAACGTCGCTAAGTGAAGAAAATCATCCATCCCTATCCCCGGGTCCTTTATTTCAAAGCAACGAGCAGTTGACCTTCAACCTGGTCCGCAGATGCCAAGCCGTGGGTGGCAATCACCCGGGCGCGGCCAACACCCCAAGCCAGCGCCCGGGTCATGGATTCGCCAGGGCGGTTGTCATACGCCTCCTCATGCTGAGAGAGGCCCGCGGGATTGTAGATGCCGATGAACAACTGAGTGGAACCGACTCGGGACAGCCGAACCTGCACATCAATGTAGGTGCCGTCGCTGAGCTTCTCGTCATGCGAACGGTGGTGAAGCGTTGGGTCTGCCCAGTCCCAAAAAAGATCGCCTCGCTTTCTCATGGTTCCTCCAGATCCACCGGTCGAGTTGTACAGCCGTTAGACAAACATAACGGAACTCTCCACCACTGCAACTGTATCGGCTGATTTTGAGAAGTAGTCGGACCATCGGCGCGCTTGGTTGCCGAATTTATACCCCCCTATCTATAGAAGCCGCCATGTGGCGGCCCTGGAGTAGTCATGCCTGAAGCAAAGGAACGCCCGATCCTGTTCAGCGCGCCGATGGTGCGCGCCATCCTGGAGGGGCGGAAGACGGTCACCAGGCGCCCTGTCAAGCATCAGCCGTTCGATCTGAGCTGGTCGCGCCGCGATCACCGTTTCGAATATGTCTCCGGTCGCGCTGAAAATGGCGACGAGGTGGATGGCTTTTGGGCATACACCACCCGGTCCGGCGGACAGTGGGAAGCGAAGTGTCCATACGGCCAGCCAGGCGACCGCCTGTGGGTACGCGAAACCTGCTTCATCAACGACTACCGGCAAGCCAATGTGCCCGTTGACGAGCGAGCCGGTGTCGACGTGGTCTACCGCGCCGACCCGTTACCGGATTGGGAAGGCGAAGAAAGCCTGATCACCTGGCGGCCAAGCATCCACATGCCGCGTTGGGCCAGCCGCATCCTACTGGAGATCACCGACGTGCGCGTCGAGCGCCTGCAGGACATCAGCGAGCAGCAGGCAATTGCCGAGGGCATTGTTGGCGTGCCATTCCGTCCCGATGACGGCTGGCCCCTCTGCACCGGATACATGGTTGGGCCGGACGACGGAACGACTCCGCTCGAGACTCACGCCTCGAAGGCTTTTGCAGGCCTCTGGCGATCGATCAATGGCGCCGAAAGCTGGGACGCCAACCCATGGGTCTGGGTCGTCGAATTCAAAGTGATCAAGCCGTGCGACTACCAGGGCAGCCACTTCGGCGCGCCGTATCCAGATGCTCAGTGTTCCGATGGCTTCCTGTGGGATGAAGACAGCTGCGATGTACCAGGCGGGCCGCTGCTGAGCGGCGGCGACATCCCCTGCCCGAAGTGCAACGCAGAGGCATACGCCGGCTACCAGCGTGAGGTGAGCCAATGACCCGCCTCGCCTTCTGCCTCCTGCTGCTGGCCACCGGCGCCAGCGCAACCGAGATCCTTGATAACCGAGTGGTCGTCGTACGTGACGATGCCCGCGGCGTCACCTGCTACCTGTACGGGCCAGGCCAGGGCGCCGGCATCAGCTGCATACCCGATAGCCAGCTGCAGGCCGGCACCGAGCGCCAGCTTTCCCCGCACGAAACCCAACCCGAACCTACACCCGCACTGGCGCCTGGGCGCTGGATTGATGAGAGGTATCAGCTGTGAGCGAATTCACCACCATTGTCGTGCGCGGACTTAGGCGCCACCCTCGGCGCATCGTCGTCGACGGCGTAGAGCATGAGGTCACCTGCTCATCAGACGGCCATATCCCAGCTCAGGTGCAGGAGCTCGAGCAGTTCGTGGACTGTGCCCGGGCTGGCAAGCTTTCCGATATGCGCCCCGGAGAGGTCGTATCGCACGCCCAGACCGTAAAGAGTCTGTCGGTAGCGATGCGCGCCAAAGGATTCGAGCCATGACCAACCTGATCGAAGTGAAGGCAGCCGACCTGGTTGGCGAGCAACTGGCCTGGGCAGTGGGCAAGGCCGACGGCCAGGACGTGCTGCTGGAACCGCCGCAGTACGGCAACCCCTGGCGGGTGTTCGTGCGGCGCGCCGGCGAGGCGACCACCAGGGTCGAACGGTACAACCCGCAGGAGGACTGGTCGTTAGGCGGTCCGCTGCTTGACCAATACCGCATCGGCTTCGGGCTCTACCCGGATGCCTACTTTGCCTGCACGGGGTTGAACTATGAGGCTGGCGATGGCAGCGGATCGACCCATCTTACTGCCGCGTGCCGGGCAATCGTCTGCGCCAAGCTCGGCGATACCGTCCAGGTGCCGAAGGAGCTGATGCCATGAAAACTCTCGGCGAAATCATCGACGCCGCACGATCTGGCGAGCCGCCGGAGTACGATGAGCTGCGCCTGGCGGTGTGCGCCATGGATGCGCTCATGACCTTCGACCGCCAGGCCATCTGGAAACTGGCGGATGCCGAAACACAGGGCAAGAAGCCGTTCCTGGTCTACAGCAGCGTGTGGCAGCGCGACGAGAACTTCGAACGTGTGAAGCGGGCTATGGCGAAGGACCCCAAAACTTTCCTCGGTCGAAGCTATGACCCCGACAGCACTGAGGTCCAAGAGCGCCGACGCAAGTCGATTGCCATGATGGACAAGGCGCTGGCCCGCGCCCAGGAGAAGAAGACGTGATCCCCCTCGCCTATATGGCCTACCTGATCTACAGGGGTCCGCGATGAGCAAACCGCGTGCACGAACCACCACCGGCGCGAAGGTCACTATCACGGTCGAGCTTACCAACCTCGGCTCATGGGGCCCGGACTGCACTCTCGATCAGGTCTACCGGCAGGCCCGCGAAGCAGCGATCGGGCGGCTGAACAAGGTGTTCAAGGATCACGTTGCCAGCACCCGCATCCTTGGCCCGGTGATCGTCGAAGCCATCACCACCGACGTCGAAAAGCGTTAACCCCTCCCCTACAACTCAAGCCCGCCGACATGCGCGGGCATGGAGAGCTGTTGTCATGAAAACGGATCGGATTCAACGCCGTCTGCTGGCAAAGCAGAACGCCAAAGAACCCTCAGTGCTTCGGCGCGTATCGCAGGACGAGTGGCCAAGCCTGCCACCACCGGGACTGACCGAGGTCTGGCGGTCCCAAGCCTTCCTCGTCCAGGTCTTCGCCGAGCCCGCCGGCTATCAACGAATGAGCATCTGCCGCACGGCGCATAACGGTACCACCTGGGTCGACCAGGTTACCTGGGACGAGCTCATGCAGCTTAAGCGCGAGTGCGGTCGCGGCGGCATGGATGCGGTGGAGGTCTTCCCGGCCGACCGCGACATCGTCAATGTCGCCAACATGCGCCACCTCTTTTTCCCACCCGAGAGCCTGACCTTCAAATGGTCGGCTTCGCGATAACACTTACCTGTCGCCACTGGCGGCATGGAGCCTCGAATGAAAAAAGAACTCATCAAGATCAGCGAATTTCAGCGCCGTAAGTGGGGTGAAAACGGCACCCCGCTCTGCTCCCAAGCAATTCGCAACTACCTGCGCGATCGCAAGCTGCCCGGCGAGCGCATCGGCAATATCTGGTACGTTGACTGGGCCGCCTACCAGCGGACTACCGGCAACGCACTGGTCGACATGGTGCTTAAAGGAGCTGCCTGATGGTTCCTCGACCAAGGAACAAGGCCAACAAAGGCCTGCCCCCCAATCTGTATTTCGACGCACGCCGCGGTACCTATCGGTATCGTCGGCCAACCGACGGTAAGTGGTTCCAGTTTGGCCAAGATCGGGGCCGTGCTATCGATGCCGCGGCCCAGCTCAACACCAACTTCCTGCGCGGCGAGGACTTGGTCGCCGCCGTGCTGGGCGAAACGACCGTTACGGTTACCGAGTTCCTGGCCGCCTATGAGCGGGACGTGCTGCCGCCGCGCGAGCTGGCCAAGGCCACACTGGACCTCTATGCCGTGCGGTTCAAGCAGGTTCGGGCCGTGCTCGGCGATCGGCCGATTGACCAGGTCACAATCCGGATGGTGGCTGAGTTCCTGGAGCCACTTACAGCCCGCGCCAGCAACCAGGCTCGGGCAATCCTGATCGATCTGTTCAACCATGCTGCTGCAAAGGGACTCTGTCCGGACAACCCAGCCGCCAGCACCATTCCGAAGATCGAGAAGAAGCAGCGCAAGCGGCATACCGTCGAGGGGCTCAAGGCCATTCGCGAGAAGTCGCCGCGCTGGCTCCAGAACGCGATCGACCTCGCGCTGATCACCGCGCAGCGCCGGGGTGACATTCTCAACATGAAGTTCGAGGATGCCCGCGACGGCTTTCTGTATGTCGTGCAGAGCAAAACCGAGAAAGCGTCCGACGCGGGCTGGCTCAAACTCAAGATCAGCGAGCAGTTGAGCCAAGTGCTGAACAGGTGTCGAGACGACATCCTGTCACCTTACCTGGTGCACAGGCGGCCGGAGCGGAAGAAGAAACGAGAGGGAAAGGATCACTGGACGAAGGTGGATGAGCGATTTCTCACCCGGGCCTTCAAGGATGCGAGGGATGCCGCCGGCTGCTATAGCGACCTCAAAGAGGAAGAGATGCCGGGGTTCCATGAGGTGCGCGCCCTCTCCCTTCACTTGTACAAGCGAGCAGGGAAAGACGGCCAGAAGATCGCCGGGCATACCACCGAAGGTATGACCAGGAACTATCAGAAGGGACACGAGGATGTGGTCTGGTCCGAGGTCGAAGCGGACCTGAATATTGGCGACTTCGCCGGATAGTTTTGCGCGAGTTTTGCGCATGCTTTGCGCAGGCACAAAAAAGCCGGTTTAAGTAACCGGCTTAAGTGTCTGATTTTACTCAGGAATATATGGTCGGGACGGAGTGATTCGAACACTCGACCCCTTGCACCCCATGCAAGTGCGCTACCGGGCTGCGCTACGCCCCGACTGGGCTTTGAAGCTTGTTCCCAAACCTGCTGAGAACGTTGAAGAATGTACCGCAAGCTTTTGAAAGAAGAAAGCTTTTTTTCAAAAATCTTTCCACTCGTCGGATCAAACGGGCTTCTTCAAAACCACCAGCACATCTTCCAATTCGACGATCATCTGCCGAATCATCTGCTTGTACTGGTTGTTGTCTTCCTTGGCTTCTTCACTCGACATGCGCAACCGCGCGCCGCCGATAGTGAAGCCCTGCTCGTACAAGAGGGCGCGGATCTGGCGGATCATCAGCACGTCCTGGCGCTGATAATACCGTCGGTTTCCGCGGCGCTTGACCGGGTTGAGTTGGGGAAATTCCTGCTCCCAGTAACGGAGCACGTGCGGTTTTACGGCACAAAGCTCGCTGACTTCACCAATGGTGAAGTAGCGTTTGCCTGGAATGGGCGGAAGCTCGTCGTTATGACTTGGTTCCAGCATAGGCCTCAACCCGGGCTTTCAACTTCTGCCCTGGACGAAAGGTGACGACGCGGCGCGCAGTGATCGGGATCTCTTCCCCTGTCTTGGGGTTGCGACCCGGTCGCTGCCGTTTGTCCCGCAGGTCGAAATTGCCAAAACCCGACAATTTGACCTGCTCGTTGTCTTCAAGCGCGTGCCTGATCTCTTCGAAGAAGAGTTCTACCAGCTCTTTGGCCTCACGCTTGTTCAAGCCTAGCTCTTCATAGAGCCGCTCGGCCATCTCAGCTTTCGTCAGAGCACCCATACGCTATTTCCTTAACGTGGTGTTCAACCCTTGTTCGAGCGAGGTGAGAATATTTTGCAGGGTGGCGTTCACCTCATCGTCGTTAAGAGTGCGCGATGGATGCTGCCAGGTCAAGCCGACGGCGAGGCTTTTTCTATCCGGATCAATGCCTTTACCCTGATAGACATCAAAGAGCCTGAGGTCCGTGAGCCATTCACCTGCATTGTCTCGAATAACCTGCAGCACGGAGCTAGAAGCTACATCACGACCTGCGATCAAAGCCAGGTCACGCCTGGTTTCAGGGAACTTGGACAGTTCGCTGAACTTGGGCAGGTGGCCTTGGACAGCTTCTTCCAGGACCAGCTCGAAGAGGTACACCGGGCGATCCAGGCCCAGGGCTTTCGCGAGCTCTGGGTGCAGGGCGCCGAGGAAGCCAACTTCGCGGCCGTCGCGCTCGATGCGGGCGGTCTGGCCTGGGTGCAGGGCTGGATGCTTGCCGGCGACGAAGGTGAAGTCGTCAAGGGCACCGGAATAGCCTAGCACGGCTTCGACATCTGCTTTCACGTCGAAGAAGTCGATGCTGTCACGGGCATTGGCCCAGCCTTCCGGCAGACGGCTGCCGCAGACGACGCCGGCGATCATGGGCTGTTGCTGCAGGTCACCGAGCTGGCCGACGAAGCGTTGGCCGCTTTCGAACAGGCGCACACGGTCTTGCTGGCGGTTGAGGTTGTGCTGCAGGGCTTTTACCAGGCCCGGCCACAGGGTGGCGCGCATGGCAGCCATGTCGCTGGAGATCGGGTTGGCCAGCAGCAGTGGCTCGACGCCCGGGCTGAACAGCTCGAACAGCTTTGGATCAATGAAGCTGTAGGTGATGGCTTCCTGGAAACCGCGGGCGACCAGCAGGCGGCGCAGGCTTGGCAGCTCGGCGCGGGCTTCTGGCTTGGCTTGCGGGGCCAGGCGAGCTTGCGGGTAACGAACCGGCAGGCGGTTGTAGCCGTACAGGCGTGCAAGCTCTTCGATCAGGTCGACTTCGATGCTGATGTCGAAGCGATGGCTAGGTACTTCGACCTGCCACTGCCCTTCCCCGCTGGCGGTGGTCTTCAGGCCAAGGCCGTTGAGCAGTTGCTCGACTTCGGCGGCTGGCATCTGCATACCCAGCATCTGGTCGATGCGCTCGGCGCGCAGGGTAACCGGGGCGATGTTCGGCAAGTGCTGCTCGCTCACGGCTTCGGTGATCGGGCCGGCTTCACCGCCGACGATCTCCAGCAGCAGCGCGGTGGCGCGCTCCATGGCTTCGCGGGCGAGCTGCGAGTCGACGCCGCGCTCGTAGCGGTGCGAGGCGTCGGTGTGCAGACCGTATGAACGGGCCTTGCCGGCGATGGCGATCTGGTCGAAGAAAGCGCTTTCGAGGAACAGGTCACGGGTCTTGTCGGTGGCGACACCACTGTGCTCGCCGCCCATGACGCCGGCCATGGCCAGCGCGCGGGTGTGGTCGGCGATAACCAGGGTGTCGCCGCGCAGGGCAACTTCCTGACCGTCGAGCAGGACCAGCTTCTCGCCCTCTTCAGCCATGCGCACGCGGATGCCGCCGTTGATTTCGGCGAGATCGAAGGCGTGCATCGGCTGGCCAAGCTCAAGCATCACGTAGTTGGTGATGTCGACCGCGGCGTCGATGCTGCGTACGTCCGCGCGGCGCAGGCGCTCGACCATCCACAGCGGGGTCGGGCGGGACAGGTCGACGTTGCGGATCACCCGGCCCAGGTAACGCGGACAGGCTGCCGGAGCGAGGATCTCGACCGGGCGTATTTCGTCGTGGGCGGCAACCACGGCCGGGATCAGCGGGCGTGTGACGGGGGTGTTGTACAGGGCGCCGACTTCACGGGCCAGGCCTGCCAGGGACAGGCAGTCACCGCGGTTCGGGGTCAGGTCGACTTCGATGCTGGCGTCGTCCAGGTCCAGGTAGACACGGATGTCTTCACCCACCGGAGCGTCTGCGGCGAGCTCGAGCAGGCCGTCGTTTTCTTCGCTGATCTGCAGTTCGGCGGCCGAGCAGAGCATGCCGTTGGACTCGACGCCCCGCAGCTTGGCCTTCTTGATCTTGAAGTCGCCTGGCAGCTGGGCGCCTATCATCGCGAACGGGATCTTCAGGCCGGGGCGCACGTTGGGTGCGCCGCACACTACCTGGAAGGTCTCGCTGCCGTTGCCGACCTGGCACACGCGAAGCTTGTCGGCGTCCGGGTGCTGCTCGGTGCTGAGCACTTCGCCGACGACGATGCCGGTGAACTCGCCAGCAGCCGGGGTAACGCTGTCGACCTCGAGGCCGGCCATGGACAGGCGGGCGACGAGCTCGTCACGGTTGACTTGCGGGTTGACCCAACCGCGCAGCCACTTTTCACTGAATTTCATGCTGTTCTCCTGAAAGTTGCGTTACGGGTGCGGACCTAGCGGAATTGCGCGAGGAATCGCAAGTCGTTGTCGAAGAACAGCCGTAGATCGTTGACGCCATAACGCAGCATGGCCAGGCGCTCGGCGCCCATGCCGAAGGCGAAGCCCTGGTATTCCTCAGGGTCGATGCCGGACATGCGCAGCACGTCGGGGTGAACCATGCCGCAGCCCATGACTTCGAGCCAGCCGGTCTGCTTGCAGACACGGCAGCCGTTGCCGCTGCACATCACGCACTGGATGTCGACTTCAGCCGAAGGCTCGGTGAAGGGGAAGAACGACGGGCGGAAGCGCACCGACAGCTCTTTTTCAAAGAACACGCGCAGGAATTCTTCGATGGTGCCCTTGAGGTCGGCGAAATTGATCCCGCGATCGACCAGCAGGCCTTCGACCTGGTGGAACATCGGCGAGTGGGTGATATCCGAGTCGCAGCGGTAGACGCGGCCCGGGCAGACAATGCGGATTGGCGGCTGGGTCGACTCCATGGTCCGTACCTGCACCGGCGAGGTGTGGGTGCGCAACAGCATGTTGGCATTGAAATAGAAGGTGTCGTGCATTGCCCGGGCCGGGTGGTGGCCGGGAATGTTGAGGGCTTCGAAGTTGTGGTAGTCGTCTTCGACCTCAGGGCCTTCGGCGATGCCGTAGCCGATGTGAGTGAAGAATTCTTCGATGCGCTCGAGGGTACGGGTGATCGGGTGCAGGCCACCGGTCGTCTGGCCACGGCCTGGCAGGGTCACATCAATGCATTCGGCGGCCAGGCGAGCGCTGAGCTCGGCTTCTTCAAAGGCGGCCTTGCGTGCGTTGAGCACTACCGTGACGCGCTCCTTGGCGTCGTTGATCAGCGCGCCAACCTTTGGCCGCTCTTCGGCTGGCAGGTTGCCCAGGGTCTTCATCACCTGGGTCAGCTCGCCTTTCTTGCCAAGGAATTGAACCCGGATCTGTTCCAGGGCATTGATGTCTTCAGCGCGCTCCACGGCCTCCAGGGCTTGGGAGACCAGCGCATCCAGGTTTTCCATGTACAGACTCCAGATACAAAATAGGGGAAGAGCTTTTGAAGGCTCTTCCCCTATCGATGACGTTTAGCACCCGGCAACGCTAGCGCCGCCGGGTGATTGTCGTGGGTACTTAAGCCAGAACGGCTTTAGCCTTCTCGACAATCGCAGCAAACGCCGCTTTTTCGTTCACTGCCAGATCAGCCAGAACTTTACGGTCGATTTCGATCGACGCTTTTTTCAGGCCAGCGATCAGACGGCTGTAGGACAGACCGTTGACGCGAGCACCAGCGTTGATACGAGCGATCCACAGAGCGCGGAACTGACGCTTCTTCTGGCGACGGTCGCGGTAGGCGTATTGGCCTGCCTTGATGACCGCTTGCTTGGCAACACGGAATACGCGCGAGCGTGCACCGTAGTAGCCTTTAGCCAGTTTCAGAATTTTCTTGTGACGCTTACGAGCGATGACGCCACGCTTTACACGAGCCATGAGTAACTTCCTCTATCTTTGACCAGAATTAACGAATGCGCAGCATGCGCTCGACTTTTGCAACGTCCGACGGGTGCAGCAAGCTGCTACCACGAAGTTGACGCTTACGCTTGGTCGACATTTTGGTCAGGATGTGGCTCTTGAAAGCGTGCTTGTGCTTGATGCCGTTTGCCGTTTTCAGGAAACGCTTGGCTGCACCGCTTTTGGTTTTCATTTTTGGCATGTTCGGATACTCCGCATTCAGTTGATAAACATAACCGCAAGGCCTGCCGTGCCCTGGTGGTTATTTCTTTTTCTTGGGGGCGATGACCATCATAAGCTGGCGTCCTTCCATCTTTGGATGCTGTTCAACGGTACCGTATTCGAGCAGGTCACCTTCAACCCGCTTCAACAGTTCCATGCCCAGCTCCTGGTGAGCCATCTCACGGCCGCGGAATCTCAATGAGATCTTGGCCTTATCCCCCTCGCTAAGGAAACGTACCAGGTTGCGTAGTTTTACCTGGTAATCCCCTTCTTCCGTCCCTGGTCGAAACTTGATTTCTTTGATCTGGATCTGCTTTTGATTCTTCTTGGCCTCGTTGGCCTGCTTCTTCTTCTCGAAGAGGTGCTTGCCGTAGTCCATGACTTTACAGACAGGAGGGAGGGCATCAGCAGAAATCTCTACCAGATCCAGCTTCGCTTCTTCAGCGATACGCAGCGCTTCATCAATTGAGACGATGCCAACCTGCTCGCCGTCAGCGCCAATTAACCGAACCTCACGGGCCGAGATATTCTCGTTGATCGGGGCCTTCGGTGCAGCTCGTTTATCGTTTCTCATTTCACGCTTAATAGTAATTACTCCGATTCTTGGCGACCACGCCGGGAAACCGCTTGCGCAAGGAACTCGGCGAATTGGGCGACGGGCATGGAGCCCAGGTCTGCGCCTTCGCGAGTACGCACAGCGACGGTTTGCGTTTCGACTTCGCGGTCCCCTATAACCAAAAGGTACGGGACCTTGAGCAAAGTATGCTCGCGGATTTTAAAGCCGATCTTCTCATTTCTCAAGTCGGACTTGGCACGGAAACCGCCACCGACGAGAATTTTTTCGACATCGAGGGCAAAATCGGCCTGTTTGTCGGTGATATTGAGGATCACCGCCTGCGTTGGCGCGAGCCAGGCCGGGAATGCACCTTCGTAGTGCTCGATGAGAATTCCGACGAAACGCTCGAACGAACCGAGGATGGCGCGGTGCAGCATCACGGGATGCTTGCGGCCGTTGTCTTCGGTGACGTATTCGGCGTCGAGGCGGATCGGCAGGTTGAAGTCGAGCTGCAGGGTACCACACTGCCAGACGCGGCCGAGGCAATCCTTCAGGGAAAATTCGATCTTCGGCCCGTAGAACGCGCCCTCACCCGGCTGCAGGTCGTACTCCAGGCCTGCGTTGTCCAGCGCTGCGGCCAATGCGGCTTCGGCGCGGTCCCACAGCTCATCGGAACCCACGCGCTTCTCAGGGCGGGTCGACAGCTTGAGCTGGATGTCCTTGAAGCCGAAGTCGGCGTAGACGTCCATGGTCAGCTTGATGAAGTCAGCCGATTCGGACTGCATCTGCTCTTCAGTGCAGAAGATGTGCGCGTCATCCTGGGTAAAGCCACGCACGCGCATGATGCCGTGCAGGGCACCCGATGGCTCGTTACGGTGGCAGGCACCGAACTCGGCCAGGCGCAGCGGCAGCTCGCGGTAGCTCTTCAGGCCCTGGTTGAACACCTGCACGTGGCAAGGGCAGTTCATCGGCTTGATGGCGTAGTCGCGGCTTTCGGACTCGGTGGTGAACATGTTTTCGGAATAGTTGGCCCAGTGGCCGGACTTTTCCCACAGCGAGCGATCGACGACCTGCGGAGTCTTGATCTCCAGGTAGCCGTGATCACGCTGTACCTTGCGCATGTACTGCTCGAGCACCTGGTACATCGTCCAGCCATTGGGGTGCCAGAACACCATCCCAGGCGCTTCTTCCTGGAGGTGGAAAAGACCCAGGCGCTTGCCGATCTTGCGGTGGTCGCGCTTTTCGGCTTCTTCGATGCGCTGGATATAAGCAGCCAGCTGCTTTTTATCAGCCCAGGCAGTGCCGTATACGCGCTGCAGCTGTTCGTTCTTGGCATCGCCGCGCCAGTAGGCCCCGGACAGCTTGGTCAGCTTGAATGCCTTGAGGAAGCGCGTGTTAGGCACGTGCGGGCCGCGGCACATGTCGACATATTCTTCGTGATAGTACAGGCCCATGGCCTGCTCTTCGGGCATGTCTTCGACCAGGCGCAGCTTGTAGTCTTCGCCACGGCTCTGGAATACGTCGATGACTTCGGCGCGCGGGGTCACTTTCTTGACGACATCGTAGTCTTTCTCGATCAGCTGCTGCATGCGCTGCTCGATCGCGGCGAGGTCCTCTGGGGTGAAAGGACGCTCATAGGCGATGTCGTAATAGAAGCCTTCGTCGATCACCGGACCGATGACCATCCTGGCAGTCGGGTACAGTTGCTTGACGGCGTGGCCGATCAGGTGGGCGCATGAGTGACGAATGATCTCGACGCCTGCTTCATCCTTGGGCGTGATGATCTGCAGGGTGGCGTCGTGTTCGATCAGGTCACAGGCATCGACCAGCTTGCCGTCGACCTTGCCGGCCACGGTGGCCTTGGCGAGGCCCGCACCAATGGAGGCGGCGACTTCGGCTACGGATACGGCGTGGTCGAACGTACGTTGACTGCCATCGGGAAGAGTAATAGTGGGCATGGCGCCTCCTCTCCTAGTGGTGACCCCTACCAAAGGTCACGTGGGTTGGGATGAGCCAGTACAAGATCCGCCCCTGCCTTTGCGTCAGCAAAGCCTGCCTCACAGTGGCAGCAGCCGTAGCCTTTCAGGGTCGAACCAGAGTGACTGGAAATAGGGTTGCACGCCGCACGGGGCAAGCTGCAAGCCGGGCATGCTAGCACGCAGGGTATGGGCCACGGAGAAAATTTTGGAAATCGCGTAGTGGCGGTGAACTTGGGGGGAAATTTTTTGTTCAGAGGTTTTGAAGCATCCTACTCTTGATAAGACCTTACCCCTAGGAGTGTCTGGTTATGCGACTTCAGTCTCTTCTCGCCCTGACCGCCGCTGGCGCCCTGCTGCTGCCCATGGCAGCCCAGGCAGACTGGCCGGCGGGCAAGAAAGGCGCCTATATGGAACAGTGTGTCCAGGTAGCCACCGGTCAGGGCGTCGACGCCAAAACCGCCGATGCGCACTGCAAATGTGGTGCAGAGGCCATCGAAAAGAATTTTTCCAAGGCTGAGATCGAAGATCTCGACAGCAAGGACGGTGTTGACGCCAAGCTGATGCAGCGGGCGCAAACCGTGGTAACACAGGCCTGCGCGCCCAAGAAAAACTGATCCAGCGCACCTTGGATCACATTTTTTTACGTCTGACGCGCATTCAGTTAATGTAAAAGGCGCGACACACGCAAAATTAGACTATGATGTTGCTCGTGCACCTTGTGGCCTCGGCAACATCGCACCATTGAAAAATCATGTTTCTGGAGATTCACCCATGTCCAATCGCCAAACCGGCACCGTCAAATGGTTCAACGATGAGAAAGGCTTCGGCTTCATCACTCCACAAGGTGGCGGCGACGACCTGTTCGTTCACTTCAAAGCCATCGAAACTGACGGCTTCAAGAGCCTGAAAGAAGGCCAGACCGTTTCCTTCGTTGCCGAGAAAGGCCAGAAGGGCATGCAGGCTGCACAGGTTCGCCCGGAGTAATTCGGTAGAGCTTCAAAAAACCCGCCCTGGTGGCGGGTTTTTTGTTGCCTGAAATTCGTCGGATCAATGCGATTCGAGCGGTACTCAGGTGAAGGGGCGGACTGGTACCGGGTCGCCCCTGCAGACAACTAGCCGCAGTTGACGCGGTTGACGACACCTTTCTCATCGACATTGAGGTTGAGGCGGTCGGAACGGTATTCGAGGGTGACCACGTCGTGGGGCTTGAGGATACGGGCGGTTTGCGCACCGCTGGAGGCACGGGCCTGCTCGAGCAACTCGGCACTGCCTTGCTTGCCGATGCTGAAGTCGGCGCCGCTGGCCTCGCAACGACCGTCGTTGTTGGCCGGGGCCGATGGCGCACCATTGCCACCACCATTCGAAGAACCACCAGTGCTGCAACCTGCCAGGACTGCAGCTACCAGCAAGGTAGCCAGGGAAGCACGGGTACGGAACATGAATCCTCCTAATATCGATCACGGGAACTGCCCTATGCGACAGTTCGACAGAGATTTCGTTGCAAAACCGGCCACGTCTGCCTGAATCCAGCATGACAGTCGCAAGGCAATCGTGTCTGGATTTTGCTATGCCTAAGTCTGAGTGCTCTTGACGCAAGGGCATGATTTACTGCATGAAGTGAGAAGGCAATGTGCCTTCCCTTCGAGTGCCAGGGTCAGGCATCCGAATCGTCCACTACAGGCCCACGCCGAGATCACCATGAGCAGTCATACAATCGTTGCCGATATCAAGGTCAAATGGGCAGAAGGCCAGAGTGCCTACAGCCCAGGCAGCCCGGAAGAGTTACTGTTGATCGCAATCGACCTGCTGGTCCGCGATCGCGGCCACGAGGCGGCGCGCAGCTTTATCGACCAGGTGTTCGAGCGCTATTCGCCGCACGCGGCTATTGCAGTCGAGCCAGGCGCGCGCTGAGCAGGTCGAAAAGGCCTTGGGCATCGCCAGTGTTGATCCAGTGGACATTGGCTGGCTGCTTGAGCACGCCGTACCAATCGGCGACGGACTGACCAAAGGTCGGGCCCTCGCGGGTGTCGATTGTCAGATGGAGGTCGCGCCCGCTGAACAGCTCGGGCTTGAGCAGATATGCGATGACGCTGGCATCGTGCACCGGGCCACCGCTCATGCCATACAGGTCCATGTCATGCTGGATGTAGGCGTTGAGGATATTCACCACTTTGCTGCTGGCTTGGTTCTTGACCGCGGCCAACTGCTTCAGGCGGGCGTCACTGGTCAGCAGCTTGTGGGTGACGTCCAGCGGCAAGTAGGTGAGCCTGACGCCGCTGGCCAGCACCACTTCGGCGGCATGAGGATCGGCGTACAGATTGAATTCCGCGGCGGGCGTGATATTGCCGCCGTTGAAATGGGCGCCACCCATGACCACCACTTCCTTGATGCCTTTCACGATGTCCGGCTGCTGGATCAGCGCCAGGGCCAGGTTGGTCTGCGGGCCAAGCATGGCGATGGTCACGCTGGCGGGCTCGGCCTGGCTCAAGGTATCGACCAGATACTGCACGGCATTGCCCCTGGCCAGGCCCTGGCGCGGCTCATGGACCGGCACGCCGATCAAACCTTCCTGACCATGGACTTCGGCGGCATAGATGGGTGCGCGCACCAGCGGCCGCCCTGCCCCGGCGTACACCGGAATTTCCTCTCGACCTCCCCACTCGCGCGCCAGGCGGGCGTTGCGCGATGTCTTCTCGAGGCGCACGTTGCCGGCCACGGTGGTGATGGCGCGAATGTTCAGTTCGTCTGGCGAGGCCATGGCGAGCAGCAGAGCCACTACGTCATCGGCGCCTGGGTCGGTGTCGATGATCAGGTCACGCACAGCAGCATGCGCGGCGGTGACAGTGAGGGCAGACATCAGCAGGGCTCCTTGTAGCAAACGTTTGGCAGCTTGTATCAATATCTTGCACTCCTTGTGCCTGGATTCAGAAAGTCACGCCGGCGATCAGGGCAATGTTGCTGTAGGGTTGGCATTCGCCGGTACGCACCACGGCGCGGGCTGTTTTGCAAAGCGCCTTGAAGGCGTCATGGGGCACACATCGACGCAGGCCGATTTGCTGCTGTCCATGCAGTTGCTCGATGAAGGCAAAGGCCGGCGGCAGGGCCATGAAGATTTCATCGGCCAGCACGTGATGCTCGACCTGCATCTCGCTCAACACCACGCGCAAGGTGCTCGCAAAGTCCGGGATGCCGGGCGTGAGGGCCAGGTCTATCAGCTCGATACCAGGCGGAACTGGCAAACCGGCATCGCCGATCACCAGGATATCGCTGTGACCGAGACTGGCGATTGTACGCGACAGTGCGATGTTGAGCAGCGGGGTCTTTTTCATGGCGCCAGGTCCGCAAGACTCGGAATAGAGGGCTGCGCGCCGGCTCGAGTGACCGAGACCGCAGCGGCGCGCTGGCCGAGCTCGATGGCATCGCCCTCCCCCAGCCCTCGTGCCAGGGCTGCAGCGAAGCCACCCACAAAGGTGTCCCCCGCTGCGGTGGTATCCAGCGCAGTGACCGGGGTTGCCGGATAATGCTGGCTGCCGCTGCCGTCAGCAAACAGTACACCTTGGGCGCCGAGGGTGACGATAACCTTTCCCACGCCCCATTGGATCAGGCGCTCTCCCGCGCGGCGCGCGCTGTCCAGGTCGTGCACCGGCAAGCCGGTCAGGGCCTGGGCCTCGCTTTCATTGGGAATCAGGTAGTCGATGTGGCCAAGCCAGCCCTGGGGCAATGGTCCGGCGGCCGGTGCCGGGTTGAGAATAACCGTTTTGCCTAGTTCGCGACCGCGCCGCAAGGTCCAGGCCACTGTTGCCAAGGGCACTTCCAGCTGGCAAACGATGACCTCGGCGTCCTGCAGCAGGGCATCGAAGCGCTTCACCGACTCGGGCAGCAGATGACCGTTGCCGCCGGGAATGATGACAATTGCGTTCTGGCTGGTGGCATCCACCACGATCAGTGCCACCCCACTGGAGACGCCCGGGCAAACACTCACCGCCTGGCAATCGATGCGCTCGTCTGCCAGCGCCTGGCGTAATTGCTGGCCATACGCGTCATCGCCAATATTGCCGATCATCGCCACCGTGGCGCCGAGCCGCGCCGCCGCTACCGCCTGGTTGGCGCCCTTGCCTCCCGGCGCTGTGAAAAAGCGCTCGCCGGTCAGGGTCTCGCCGACGCGCGGCAGGCGTTCGGCCCATGCCACCAGGTCCATGTTGAGACTCCCCACCACTACCACCTTGGCGCTCATGTCAGGACCTCACCGGTAGTCATTGAACAGGCTCTGGCGCGGCCCGGTGGATTCGCGCAGCACGATCTTTGGCGGCACGATGCGTTGTTCAGCCTGGCGCTGGGGCGAGGCGATACGCAAGAGCAGCACTTCGGCGGCGCTCTCGCCAAGCTCGCGAATCGACTGGCCGACAGTGGTCAGTGCCGGATATACGTAGCGGCTGAGCTGGATATCGTCGAAACCGATGACCGAAAGCTGGCCGGGCACGCTGATGTTGCGCTCGGCGGCGGCGCGCAACACACCGAAGCCGATCATGTCATTGCCGGCGAAAATCGCCGTGGGCGGCCGGCCACCCAGCAGGCGCGCCGCCGCGTGATAGCCGCCATCGCTGGTGAAGTCGCATTGCAGGAGCCGCTGCTCGTCCACTACCACTTCGGCCTCGGCCATGGCCCGATGGAAACCCGCCAGGCGCAACTGGCCGACGCCGGTGTCGGTCGGGCCGCCGATGCAGGCAATGTCGCTGTGGCCGAGCTCAAGCAGATGCTGGGTGGCCAGATAGGCGCCCTGCTCGTGGTCGATGCGCACCAGGTCGGCGGGAACACCCTCAAGCGCGCGGTCAACGATGACCATGGGGGTGCGTACGCAGGCGAGGCTGTCGAGCAGGTCGCGGTCTTCGCCTACCGAGGCGACGATCAAACCATCGACCCGCTTTTCCAGCAGCACACGCAGGTAGCTGCGCTGCTTTTGCGGGTTGTCGTCGGAGTTGCAGAGGATCACGCAATAGCCGTTGCGTTCGCAGCCGTCCTCGATGCCTCGAGCCAGTTCGGCGAAGTACGGGTTGATGCTGTTGGGCACCAACAGCCCGATGGTGGCAGTGCTGCGCGCCCTGAGCGAGCGGGCCACGGCACTGGGCACGTAGTCGAGCTCGAGGATGGCCGCCTCCACCTTGAGCCGTACCTGTTCGCTGACCGGGCGGGTCTTGTTCAGCACATGCGAAACCGTTGTGTAGGAAATGCCTGCCAGTGCCGCGACATCTTTTATCGTTGCCATAGTTCAGTTCCGCCGGGCTGCGCGCCGGCTGCGGTAGGTGTCGAGTACGACGGCGATCACGATGACCGCCCCGGTGATGATGCGCTTGGTGGGTTCGGAGGCGCCGATCTGCGCAAGGCCCGCGGCCAATACGGAGATGATCAGTACGCCAAAGAAGGTGCTGATGACCGAACCGCGCCCTCCCATGAGGCTTGTACCGCCGATGACCACGGCGGCGATCACCTGCAGTTCGAGGCCGGAACCGGCGTTGGGGTCGGCGGCTTCGAGGCGCGATATCTGGAACAGCGCGGCAACACCCGCAAGCAGACCCATCAGCGCGAACACCATGACCTTGTAGGGGCGCGGGTCGATGCCCGCCAGGCGCACGGCCTCCTCATTGGTGCCGATACCGATCAGGTAACGGCCGAACACGGTACGCGTCAGCACCAGGTGGGCGACGACAATGATCAGCAAGGCGATGATGAACGCTGGCGAGATGCCAGACGCGATCGGATTGGAAAACCAGGCATAGGCGTCACCGATGTAGGCAGTGCGCGAGTCGGTAAACTGGTAAGCAAGTCCGCGGGCCATTTCCAGGACACCGAGCGAAACGATGAACGACGGGATGCGCCAGGCTACGGTGATGGCGCCGGTAATACTGCCGGCCAGTGCGGCCGCAGCCATGCCCAGCAAGGCCGCGGGCACCACGCTCCAGCCCCAGCCGAGAATCGCCACGCTGACGGCCGAAGCCGCCAGCGCCAGCACCGAACCAACCGAGAGGTCGATGCCGCCGATGATCAGCACAAAGGTCATGCCGACCGCCAGCACCATCAGGTCGGGGATCTGATTGGCCAGGGTGCTGAAGGTGCCGTAGGAAAAAAAGTGACTGCTCAGTGATGAAAACAGCACGATCATCGCCAGCAAGGCGCCCGCCAGGCCAAGGTAGGTGCCGAGGCCGAAGCAGGTACCGGAGCGGCGCTGCGTTGGGCTTGCAGATGCTTCAAGGGGGGTGGGTTTCATGGGTCCATCCTGGGCGCTGCGGCGTGCAGCAAGGCGTCACGTTTCTGGTATCCGGCGAAAGCGGCGGCCAGGAGCTGATCCTGGCTCCAGTGGTCGCGCTCGAAGGTGTCGATCAGGTGTCCTGCCGAGAGCACGGCGATGCGGTCGCAGATCAGCATCAGCTCGCGCAGGTCACTGGACACCACCACCAAGGCCTTTCCCTGACGCGCCAGTTCTGCCAAGAGGCCGTAGATGTCGAACTTGGCGCCAACGTCGATGCCTCGGGTCGGTTCGTCGAACAGCAGCACCTGGCAGTCGCGCTCCAGCCAACGACCGATCACAACCTTTTGCTGATTGCCGCCCGACAACTCGCCTACTGCCTGCTCAGGGCCGGCGCTGCGAATGCGCATGGCACTGATCTGCCGGAGCGCCAGTGCGCGCTCGGCTTCATGGTCGAGCACACCAGCGCGGGACACGGCATCCAGGTTGCCCAGGGCGATATTGGCGCTGATCGACTGCGACATCAGCAGGCCTTCGCCCTTGCGGTCTTCGGTGATCAGGGCGATGCCGGCGCGCACGGCGGCCTTTGGGGAATCAATGGTCACAGGGCGCGGTGGCTGCCCCAGCTCGATGCTGCCGCTGTCGGCGTGATCGGCCCCGTAGATCAGGCGCAGCAGCTCGGTGCGGCCCGCACCGATCAGGCCAGAGATACCGAAGATCTCCCCTGCCCTGACCTCGAACGACACGCCGCGCACCTTGTCGGCACGGCTCAGGCCGTTGACCCGCAGCAGCGGCGCACCGATCTGCCGACGGCCCAGGTCGATGTGTTCGGCCAACTCGCGCCCGACCATCAGATTGACCAGCTCGCCGCTGCTGTAGCGCCGGACTGGCTCGACACATACGAGCTTGCCATCACGCAGCACGGCGATGCGCTGTGCGACGCGTTGCAGCTCTTCGAGGCGGTGCGAGATATAGACGATGGCGACACCGCGCTTGCGCAGGCGCTCGATCTGGGTGAACAGCAACTCCACCTCGCGGGCAGTGAGCACGGCGGTGGGTTCGTCGAAGATCAGTACCCGGCAATCGCCGATGAGGTTGCGGGCGATCTCGACCATCTGTTGATGGCCCATGCCCAGCTCCCCCACCGGGGTATCTGGGTCGATGGCGTCCAGGCCGACCTGGGCCATGGCCGCGGTTGCCAGCTGGCGCAGGCGCTTCTGGTTGATCCAGCCAGCGCGGCTGGGCAGGTTATCCAGGAACAGGTTCTCGGCGACGGTCAGGGTCGGCAGCAGGTTGAGCTCCTGCATGACCATGCGCACGCCGAGCCGCTCGGCCTCGCTGCGGCTGGCAGGCGCGTAGGGTTGCCCCAGGAAGTGCATGCGGCCGGTGCTTGGGGTTTCCAGGCCGCTGATGAGTTTGGATAAAGTGCTCTTGCCGGCGCCGTTCTCGCCGGTAAGGGCCAACACCTCGCCTGCGTGCAGGTTCAGCTCGATATCGCCGAGCACGGGCTGTGCGTAGGTCTTGCCCAGGGCGCTGACTGCTAGCACGACATTCGCCGTCGCTGACATGGCCGGTTCTCCAAGCGCCTGCCGCACGGGCAGGCGCGCACGTGACGACTAGGGTTGGGTGATCAGCTCGACCGGGGTCTGGATGACGTTGTCGGCATCCACTGCAGGCTTTTCGCCCTTGATCATCTGCAGCGCGGCCTGGATGCCGTACACCGCCTGTCCTGCCCCGTGCTGCTCGAGGGTTGCGAGTACGCGGCCGTCCTTGAGCATCGGCTTGATGGCATTGATGTTGTCGTAGCCGACTACCTGCACCTGCCCCGCCTTGCCTGCGGCGCGCACGGCCGAGACGGCACCGAGGGCCATGCTGTCATTGCCGGCGAGCAGCGCCTTGAGCTCGGGGTATTCGTTGAGCATGGCGGCGGCGACGGCGTTGCCTCTGTCGATTTCCCAGTTGCCCGACTGCACCGAGACCACGTTCATCCCTGCGGCAGCCATGGCGTCCTTGAAGCCCGCGGTGCGCTGCTGGGCGTTGGTGGTGGTGGGCACGCCTTCGATGATGCCGACCTGGTCCCCTGCCTTGAGCTTCTGCTGTGCCAGATAGTCGCCGACCAGTTGTGCACCCTTGCGATTGTCGGGGCCTACGAAAGGCACCGAGATGCTCTTGCTCTTGAGCACATCGGGATCAAGGCGGTTGTCGATGTTGACCACGGTAATACCAGCATCCATGGCCTTCTTCACCACAGGCACCAGGGCCTTGGAGTCGGCCGGAGCAATGACCAGTGCGGTGACGCCGGACACGATCATCTGCTCGACGATGCGAATCTGGTTGGACGTGTCGGATTCGTCCTTGATGCCGTTGGCGACCAGGTCGAAATCAGTGGAGTGCTCTTTCTGGTAGGCCTTGGCGCCGTCTTCCATGGTGCGGAAGAACTCATTGGCGAGGGATTTCATGACCAGCGCAACCTTGGGTTTGTCGTCGGCATGAGCCTGTGACAGGGAAAGCGTGGCGAGAACGGCTATGGCCAAAAGACGGCCAGCGGAGGGCAATTGCATGTGTTGACTCCGGATCTTGTGATTTTTTTCGGGTCGCAAACGTTTGCAGGACGTAACTATGGAAACGGGGACGGCATTTGTCAAATCCTGGTGAGCCGCCCGGTGCCAGGCGCGGGGATTATCCGAGAAATCTCATCAAAACCGAACAGGCAGAGCAATAAAAATCCCGCTCCTGACTTTCCAAAGATTGATTGTGACCGCATCGATTGTCACGGGTAACTTGCGCTGACGCTGTATTGCGAAAACGGCCACACTCAAATACTGTATGCGCATACAGCAAACAAGGAAACAAACTCGTGGCCAAGCCCGCAGCTTCTTCCCCTGGCAGTTATGAACTTCTGGGAACTCGCATCCAGAAGATCATCAACAACCCTATCGCCCAGCGCAGCCGTACAGCATTGCTGATGCGCCTGGACCATGAGTCGCCGGATGACTGGGAAACCCTGCTCGAAGAGATCGCCGAGAACGACAACGTCACCATCGCCCACCGCGATGACGGTGGCGTACAGATCTTCTGGACCGTTCCCAAGGATGACTGACCGCGCATGAGAGTTTCGCTTCTAGCTACCGCTTGCCTGCTGCTTGCTTTCACCACCGCCCAAGCCGATGCCCCGCGTACCTTCAGCGAAGCCAAGAAGGTGGCGTGGCGCCTGTATGCGCCGCAATCGACGGAGTTCTACTGCGGGTGCAAGTACAACGGCAACAAGGTCGACCTGAAGGGCTGCGGCTATGTACCGCGCAAAAACGCCAAGCGCGCGTCGCGCATCGAGTGGGAACACATTGTTCCGGCCTGGCAGATCGGCCATCAACGCCAGTGCTGGCAGAACGGTGGGCGCAAGAACTGCTCGGCCCATGACAAGGTGTTCCAGCGTGCCGAAGCCGACCTGCACAACCTGGTGCCGAGCATCGGCGAGGTAAACGGGGATCGCAGCAACTATGGGTTTGGCTGGCTGCCTGTGCAGCAGGGCCAGTACGGCAGCTGCCTGACACAGGTCGACTTCAAGGCGCGCAAGGTCATGCCGCGGCCGTCGATCCGGGGGATGATCGCGCGCACCTACTTCTACATGAGCAAGCAGTACGACCTGCGCCTGTCAAAGCAGGACCGCCAGCTATACAACGCCTGGAACAAGACCTACCCGCCGCAGGTGTGGGAGCAGCAGCGCAATCAGCGCGTTGCGTGCCTGATGGGCCGCGGCAACGAGTTCGTCGGGCCGGTCGACCTCAAGGCTTGCAGCTGAGGCTCAGGCCAGCGCTTGCAGGTAGGCGCTGGCCTGCTGGTAACGGGCCAGTCGATCGAGGTCGCTGGCGCCAGGGCATGGAATACGCGAAAGATCACTATTGTCGGCAAGGTCGGCAAGTTTCACCACTCGAGCCAGTGGGTCATCGCCTACGCGCACGACAAAGTCTTCGTAGGTCTCACCCTTGCGCCGGCTCAGGGCGAGCACGGCGGCGAGAATCTTGAGCTTGAAGCCCTCGCGGGCAAGGTCCGAGAGAGTGATGCCTGAATCTTCCAGCACGTCGTGCAAGACCGCGACAATGCGCTGTTCTGCCGTCTGGACCCGCATCATCACCCGCAACGGGTGCAGGATGTAGGCCGAACCCCCTTTGTCGCGCTGCCCTTCATGCGCCCTGGCAGCCACCGCAATAGCCCGCTCCAGCGTAGACATGAAGCCCTCCTGCTTAACGATCGCGTCGTCAATGACGCGCCACGGCACTGGCGACAACTACACCGCCCTCTTACCCAGCATAGTCGGGGAAATTTCCTACAAGTTCAATGCCCTAACGAAGATTGGCAGCTATCGTTCGGCGCCGTGCTGAATGACCACGGTGTCGGTGCCAAGACGGGCCATGACGTCGGCCTTGCGCGCCTCGGCGTCGGCCTTGCTGGGGAACGGCCCCATCAGCACCACGGGCTTGCCGTCGCGGTACTCGACGGATGACGGAATACCCTTCTCGATCAGGCGTGCGGTCATGTCGGTGAGGGCGCCCATGTTCGGGCCCTGGACAACTTCGACGTCCCAGCCTTCGGGCGCGGGCTGGCCAGCCAGGGCGTCGGCACGGCGCTGCAGGTCGGCGCCGCCGCAACGCTCACGGATGCGCAAGTCGTTGCCGGTGGTGTCGATGATGATATCGAACTTGCCGTCGTGCTTGACCGCCACGTAGCTGCGGTAGGCCTCGAACACACCGGCGTTGTCCTTGCCGCGGACCTGGCCGCAGATGGAGCCGTCGGTGTCGAACCGCACGTTGGCGAACTTGGCTGTCTTGGGGTTCTGCAGATGCTCGGCGACCTGCTTGTGCACGCCTTCGACTTCGTTCTCACAGCCAGCCAGGGCCAGCACCGCCATTACCACCGCCACTTTGCGCACGCGCTTATCTCCTGATTTCGAGCGGCGGATTCTAGCATGCCAAGGGGTGCATTACCTTTGGACGAAGGAGTGGCGCAGTGTCGCGATGTAACGGGCTGTTACGGATCGCGAGATGGAAAAAGGGCGAACCCTTGCGGGATCGCCCTTTTCAATTTGGTAGGCACAATTGGACTCGAACCAACGACCCCCACCATGTCAAGGTGGTGCTCTAACCAACTGAGCTATGTGCCTGTCGTGTGGGGCGCACTATACTGGCGATACCGATGCCTGTAAAGCGATTTTTCCGAGGATAATCAAAAACTTTCGGTTCGGCGCGATATCGGTTTGTGTGTGCCGCCATGTCGCGCCTCACACCCGAGATCGCTGACGCTGAAACAGCAAAAAGGGCGAACCCTTGCGGGATCGCCCTTTTCAATTTGGTAGGCACAATTGGATTCGAACCAACGACCCCCACCATGTCAAGGTGGTGCTCTAACCAACTGAGCTATGTGCCTGTCGTGTGGCCGCCATTCTACTCATTCCAAAAAACGTGTCAACAGTTTTTTTCAGCCTAAGCCACTGAATCTAAAAACTATTTCTACAAGTCAGACGTCAGGGATTTTTAACAGACGACTAGCGGGTGTTTATTATTATTGATAGCATTGGTACATTCGTTAAAAATATAACACAGAGGTTGCTCCGAGCATGGCCAACACCCCTTACCCCCAGTCCTACTACGCCGCCTCGGCCAACCCGGTGCCGCCACGTCCGGCGCTGCAGGGCGAGGTGGAGACCGACGTCTGCGTCATCGGCGCAGGCTACACAGGCCTGTCGAGTGCGCTGTTCCTGCTGGAGAGCGGCTTCAAGGTGACCATCGTCGAGGCCGCGAGGGTCGGTTTCGGTGCATCTGGCCGTAACGGCGGCCAGATCGTCAACAGTTATAGCCGCGACATCGATGTGATCGAACGCACCGTCGGTCCCAAGCAAGCCCAGCTGCTAGGCCACATGGCCTTCGAGGGCGGGCGCATCATCCGTGAGCGCGTGGCCAGGTACAACATTCAGTGCGACCTGAAGGACGGGGGCGTCTTCGCTGCCCTGACGTCCAAGCAGATGGGACACCTGGAGTCGCAACAGCGCCTGTGGGAACGCTACGGCCATACCCAGCTGGAGCTGATGGACCAGAAGCGCATCCGTGAAGTCGTCGCCTGCGACAGTTATATAGGCGGCATGCTCGACATGAGCGGCGGTCATATCCACCCATTGAACCTGGCCCTGGGCGAAGCCGCTGCCGTGGAGTCGCTTGGCGGGATTATCCATGAGCAGACCCCTGCCGTGCGCATCGAGCGCGGCGCGAACCCCGTGGTGCACACGCCACAAGGCAAGGTGCGGGCGAAATTCATCATCGTTGCGGGTAACGCCTACCTGGGCAATCTGGTGCCTGAGCTGGCCTCCAAGTCCATGCCTTGTGGCACCCAGGTGATCACTACCGAGCCTCTGGGAGAGGAACTGGCGCGCACCCTGCTGCCACAGGATTACTGCGTGGAAGACTGCAACTACCTGCTGGACTACTATCGCCTTACGGGTGACAAGCGCCTGATCTTTGGTGGTGGCGTGGTGTATGGTGCCCGGGATCCGGCTAACATCGAGGCAATCATCCGCCCGAAGATGCTCAAGGCCTTCCCGCAGCTCAAGAACGTGAAGATCGACTATGCCTGCACGGGCAACTTCCTGCTGACCCTGTCACGCCTGCCACAGGTCGGCCGCCTTGGGGACAACATCTACTACTCTCAAGGCTGCAGTGGCCACGGCGTCACCTACACCCACCTGGCGGGCAAGGTGCTGGCCGAGGCCCTGCGTGGCCAGGCAGAGCGCTTTGATGCGTTTGCCGAACTGCCGCACTACCCCTTCCCCGGCGGGCAGATGCTGCGGGTGCCATTCAGTGCGCTAGGCGCCTGGTACTACAGCCTGCGCGACCGCCTGGGCTTCTGATCGCCCGCAATGCCAGCGGTCATTGCCCCAGGGCGCTGACCGCCTGGCGAGCCGCCCGCTCCTGCCCTGCGCGGGAGAGTTCATCGGCCGCCTGCAACCAGCGCTGACTGTCGACCTGAGCCGGCAGTTGGCTGGGTGTCTGAACCAGGATTGCCCAACTCCCCTCCTTCGCCCAGGCCGAATTGAATTCATCAAAATCCATCAACAGCCGCCGGCTCATCCCGGAGCGCAGCAGCACCCGCGATTTGTACCGGTCATAGCCAACCAGCAAGGCATAGCGTGGCTCGCTCCAGAAAGCCGAGCCTTCCTGGTAGCGCAGCAGCACCGGATTACCAGCGGCGACCTGTGTCAGCAAGGCGTCGAGGCGCGAATCCAGTGGATAAACGACCATGCCGTATTCACGGGCCGCGCTGGGAATACCGGTCTGCAGGGTTTCGGCGCCTTGGGGCAGGTTCAGCGGTTTGTCCAGCAAGCCAGGGGTGATCTGCACGCCTTGCTGCGACAGCAACGCGGCCAGGGCCATGGCCCCGCTGTGATTGGCGTTGCCGCGATAGAACGGCACGCTGCCCAGCTCTACGCGCTGGGGCAGGCCTTGCAACGAGGATGGAGGCTGGCCGGCGCAACCGGCCAGGCCGGCGGCCACCAGGCATGCCGCCAGCAGGCGGCGCGGCGCGGCGGCGAGGGACTTCGCGGTAACTTGCAACATGGACACTCGCTTGGACTGTCGCCAGGCAGGCAGCGCCCGGCACTGGGGCTGATGATAGGGCGGCGGGACGAAAGGCGATAGACCATCGGGGAATGGAACGTCACGGACGACGAGCTAGACTTGAAGAGTCCGCAGGGAGGAGGCTTCGATGAGTCTGACAATGGCAATACTTATGCTTATTGGCATGTGGGTCAGTGTCGCTGCCGCCATGCTCTGGGGCGTGATGCGCATCGTACGGCGGCATCAACCGCGTCATCAACGCCCCCCGAAAACCGTGCGCCGGCATATGAATGCCCATTGAAGCCCGGCGCAGTCCCCCCGTCAGCCTTCGGCAGCCTCGCGCTTCAGGCGCGCCCGGCGCGTCATGATGTTGAGGATCTCGATCAGGGTCGAGAACGCCATCGCGGCATACACGTAGCCTTTCGGCACATGGGCGCCAAAGCCTTCGGCTATCAGGGTCATGCCGATCATGATCAGGAAGCCCAGCGCCAGCATCACCACGGTCGGGTTGTCGTTGATGAAGTCGGCCAGCGGGTCTGCAGCCACCAGCATGACAATCACGGCACTGACCACGGCAATGATCATGATCGGCAAGTGCTCGGTCATGCCCACGGCGGTGATGATGCTGTCGACCGAGAAGACGATGTCGAGCAGCAGGATCTGGAAGATCGCCGCCCCAAAGCCCAGGGTGATCGCGCTCGATACCTTGGCTTCTTCCTTGGCACCGCGAGGATCGACGCTTTCATGGATTTCCTTGGTCGCTTTCCACAGCAGGAACAGGCCACCGGCGATCAGGATCATGTCCTTCCAGGAGAAGCTCTGGCCGAACACCTCGAAGACCGGATCGGTCAGCTGGACAATCCAGGCCACGGTGCTGAGCAGCGCCAGGCGCATGACCAAGGCCATGCTGATGCCAATCCGCCGCGCCTTGGAGCGATATTGCTCAGGCAACTTGTTGGTCAGGATGGAGATGAAGATAAGGTTGTCGATGCCGAGCACGATTTCCATGGCCACCAGCGTGGCCAGGGCTACCCAGGCGGTCGGGTTAGAAGCGAGTTCCAGTAGATAATCCATGATTCAATCCTGTATCGGGTCTGGGCTCAGATGTCCTGAGTCTGGTTTTCGTCATCGGCCTTGCGCAGCGACTTGCCAGGCTCGGTGCCGAGCGTGTCGTTCAGTGCCTGCTGGGCAGCCTTGTTGGTCTGGTCGATGGCTTGCTTGGCCGATTCGGCCGCCTGGTCGAGGACCAACTGCGCCGATTTCTCGGCCTGCTCGCAACCTGTCATCGACAATGCGGCCAACAGCACCACCATGGGTGTACCGATGGATTTGAACTGAAGCATGGATCCCTCTCTTCTTGATTTATCGACGACGCCATACCTGGCGCGCCTGATGGGAAGGCATTCTAGAGAGCGTAATACATCAGGAAAATTCGTTTTTTTTAGCGGGTATACTTCGGTTTTTACGAATCGGGACTGCTCTCTATGCTCAACTACCGGCAGCTGCATTACTTCTGGGTGGTCGCCCGGACCGGCAGCATCGTGCGTGCCAGCGAGCAGCTCAACCTGACTTCACAGACCATCAGCGGGCAGATCGGTTTGTTCGAGCAGACCTACGGCATAGAGCTGTTCCAGCGAGTAGGCCGGCAGCTGGAGCTGACCGAGAGCGGCCGCCAGACCCTGGACTATGCCGAGCAGATGTTCCAGATCGGCAGCGAGCTGGAAACGATGTTGCGGGCGGGGCCAGAGGAGCAACAGGTCCTGTTCAGGGTAGGCGTCGCCGATGTGGTGCCCAAGTCCATTGTCTACCGTCTGCTGGCACCCACCATGGAGGTGGAGAACGGCCTGCGAATCAGTTGCCGCGAAGACAAGCTCGAGCGCCTTCTGGCAGACCTGGCGATCCAGCGCCTCGACCTGGTGATCTCCGACAGCCCCATGCCAAGCCACCTGGACATCAAGGGCTACAGCCAGAAGCTGGGCGAATGCGGCCTGAGCTTTTTCGCCACCCCGGCATTGGCCCGCAAGCACGGCCAGCCCTTCCCCGCCTGCCTGCACGGTGCGCCGCTGTTGATACCTGGCCAGGAGACCGTGGTGCGCAGCCGGCTACTGCGCTGGCTCTCCGAGCAGCAGGTACAGCCGCGGATCATCGGAGAATTCGATGACAGCGCGTTGATGCAGGCGTTTGGTCAGTCAGGCAGTGGGATCTTTGTCGCGCCGAGTGTGATTGCCGATGAGGTGTGCCGGCAATACGGCGTGCAGTTGATCGGCGATACGGAGGCGGTGAACGAGTCGTTCTACGCGATTTCCGTGGACCGCAAGGTGAAGCACCCTGGAATTGTCGCGATTACCGAGGGGGCGCGGCGGGAGCTGTTTCACTGGTAAGCGCAAAAGACCTGGACGGTCTGTGCTAAAGTCGCGGCCTTTTTTCTACAAGACAGAGATTTTTTCGACATGTCCTCAGTCCTGCGCCTTTTGAACCGCACCAGCCTGGTGACGCAGATCGTCATCGGCCTAGTGGCCGGCATAGCCTTGGCGCTGATGGCGCCCGCCGCCGCCGCCAACGTGGCGTTCATTGGCAAGGTGTTCGTCTCCGCCCTTAAGGCCGTGGCACCGATACTGGTGTTCGTGCTGGTGATGGCGTCCATCGCCAACCATCAGCATGGGACCCAGACCCATATGCGTCCGATTCTCTGGCTTTATCTGCTGGGGACATTTTCGGCGGCACTGGTTGCAGTCGTGGCCAGCATGAGCTTTCCCTCACACCTGGTGCTGAATGCCAGCGAGGCCGCGCTGAGCGCCCCCGAGGGCATCACCGAGGTGTTGCAGGACCTGCTGCTCAGCGCGGTGGACAACCCGGTGCACGCCCTGGTCAATGCCAACTTCATCGGTGTGCTGACCTGGTCGATCGGCCTGGGCATCGCACTGCGCAGCGCCAGCGACAGCACGCGCCAGGCGGTCGACGACCTGTCCAATGCCGTTACCCGACTGGTGCGGATGGTAATCCGTTTCGCGCCGCTGGGGATCTTCGGGCTGGTGGCCTCGACCCTCGCGCAATCTGGCCTCGACGCGCTGCTGGGCTACCTGCATCTGCTGGGCGTACTGATGGGCTGCATGCTGTTCGTGGCGCTGGTGGTCAATCCGCTGATCGTCTACTGGAAAATCCGCCGCAACCCTTTCCCGCTGGTGTTGCTGTGCTTGCGCGAGAGCGGCATCACGGCATTCTTCACCCGTAGTTCGGCGGCCAACATCCCGGTCAACCTGGCGTTGAGCGAAAAACTCGGCCTGCACGAGGACACCTATTCAGTCTCCATTCCGCTGGGCGCGACCATCAACATGGCGGGCGCGGCGATCACCATCACCGTGCTGACCCTGGCGGCGGTGCACACCCTGGGCATCTCGGTCGATCTGCCAACCGCGGTACTGCTGAGCGTGGTGGCGTCGATCTGCGCGTGTGGAGCCTCGGGCGTGGCCGGTGGCTCACTGCTGTTGATTCCGCTTGCCTGCAGCCTGTTCGGCATTCCTGGCGAGATTGCCATGCAGGTAGTCGCCGTGGGCTTCATCATCGGCGTGCTGCAGGATTCGGCGGAAACCGCGCTCAACTCGTCCACCGATGTGATTTTCACCGCCGCTGCGTGCGAAGCCCAGGCGCGCCGGGCCGCCTGAGGCGCCTTGTTTTTGCCCTGCCAGGCCCCTAGTCTAGGGGCCTTTCCTCGCACAGAGACTGGGCCATGTCAGAACACGATACCGCAGGCGAAGGCCGTTTCAGCAGCGCCGAGATCCGCATCCTCGGCGCACTGATCGAAAAGCAGGCCACCAGCCCGGAAAGCTACCCATTGACCCTCAATGCCCTGGCACTGGCCTGTAACCAGAAGACCAGCCGGGAGCCTGTCATGAACCTCTCCCCTGGCCAGGTGGGCCAGGCATTGCGGGCACTGGAAGGTCAAGGCATGACCCGCCTGCAGATGGGCAGCCGCGCTGACCGCTGGGAGCAGCGGGTCGACAAGGCCCTCGAGCTGGTGCCAGCGCAGCTAGTGCTGCTGGGGCTATTGTTCCTGCGTGGACCGCAGACCATCAACGAACTGTTGACTCGCAGTAATCGCTTGCATGCATTCGAAGACGCCGATCAGGTTCAGCATCAGCTTGAGCGTCTGGTTTCGCGAGAACTGGCCGTGCATCTGCCGCGTCAGGCAGGACAGCGTGAAGATCGCTACACACATGCGCTAGGGGATCCGGCCGAGATCGAAGCGATTCTGGCGGCACGTCAGCAAGGGGGGGAACGTAGCGGCGGCGGTGGGGTGTCAGAGGAGCGCATCGAGGCGCTGGAAGCCAGGATCGCCGTCCTGGAAGCCCGCCTGGCCGAGCTGGAATAATCCCCAGCGGCCTCAGGGCTTGTCGGGCTTGGGGAAGTGGCGGCAACTCTTGCGCTGGTCCAGTTCCTGGTCGCTGGGGCGCTGGTCGACGAACACGGTGCGCCCGTCAGCGTAGATCTCCAGATACCCCCAATGCAGGTCCTGCTCCTGCTGCCCAGGCTTGGGCGGCACGAGCCACCAGGGTTCACGGCTTATCAAGGTCATCGGCGGGCCTCTGCGACAGGGTGTCCATGTTCACTATAGACACCCTTGGCACAGGCCCGGATGAGTCTTACGCTGGCACCGAGGTGCGGATCAGGTGGTCAAAGGCTGCCAGGGAGGCCTTGGCGCCCTCGCCCACGGCGATGACGATCTGCTTGTAAGGCACGGTAGTCACGTCACCCGCCGCGAACACGCCTGGCACATTGGTCTGGCCCTTGGCATCGACGATGATCTCGCCGCGCGGCGACAGCTCGACCGTGCCCTTGAGCCAGTCAGTGTTGGGCAGCAGGCCGATCTGCACGAAGATGCCTTCGAGCTGCACGTCATGCAGTTCCTCCGTGGTGCGATCCTTGTAGCGCAAACCGTTGACCTTCTGACCATCGCCCAGCACTTCAGTGGTCAGCGCACTGGTGATTACCTTGACGTTGGGCAGGCTGTGCAGCTTGCGCTGCAGCACGGCATCGGCACGCAGTTGGCTGTCGAACTCGATCAGGGTCACATGGGCGACGAGGCCGGCCAGGTCGATCGCCGCTTCCACGCCAGAGTTGCCCCCGCCGATCACCGCAACGCGCTTGCCCTTGAACAGCGGGCCGTCACAGTGCGGGCAGTAGGCCACACCACGGTTGCGATAGTCCTTTTCGCCCGGCACGTTCATCTCGCGCCAGCGGGCGCCGGTGGCCAGGATCACGGTCTTGGCCTTCAGCGAGGCACCACTGGCCAGGCGTACTTCGTGCAGGCCACCGTCGGTAGCCGGGATCAGTGCTTCGCCGCGCTGCAGGTTCATGATGTCGACGTCGTACTGCTTGACGTGCTCTTCCAGGGCGGTGGCCAGCTTGGGCCCTTCGGTCTCCTGGACCGAGATGAAGTTCTCGATCGCCATGGTGTCGAGCACCTGGCCGCCGAAGCGCTCGGCCGCGACACCGGTACGGATGCCCTTGCGCGCCGCATAGATGGCAGCCGCCGCACCGGCAGGTCCACCACCGACCACCAGCACATCGAAGGCGTCCTTGGCGTTGATCTTCTCGGCCTGGCGTTCACCGGCACTGGTGTCGATCTTGCCGAGGATTTCTTCCAGGCCCATGCGGCCCTGGCCAAACACTTCGCCGTTCAGGTACAGACTCGGCACGGCCATGACCTTGCGCGCCTCGACTTCGTCCTGGAACAGCGCACCGTCGATGGCCACGTGGCGCACATTGGGGTTGAGCACGGCCATGAGGTTCAGCGCCTGGACCACGTCCGGGCAGTTCTGGCAGGACAGCGAGAAGTAGGTCTCGAAATTGAACTCGCCCTTGAGCGATGCGATTTGCGCGATCACATCGGCACTGGCCTTGGAAGGGTGACCGCCGACTTGCAGCAGCGCCAGCACCAGCGAGGTGAATTCGTGGCCCATGGGGATGCCGGCGAAGCGCAGGCTGATATCGCCCCCTGGGCGGTTGAGCGAGAACGATGGGCGACGGGCGTCGTCACCGTCCACGCGCAGGGAAATCTGGGTCGACAGGCTGGTGATCTCGACCAGCAGGTCGTGCATTTCGCGGGATTTCGCGCCGTCGTCGAGGGATGCAACGATCTCGATCGGCTGGGTGACCCGCTCCAGGTAGGCTTTGAGTTGCGATTTGAGAGTGGCGTCCAACATACGGGCGATTTCCTTTTTCGATTGTGCAAATAAAAACGCCCAGGCACAGGTGCCCGGGCGTTTTGGCGGGGCGATGAGAACTTAGAAGTGGCGGTTGCTCACCGCCCGTGGCTGGCTCACGGTCTTAGATCTTGCCAACCAGGTCCAGCGATGGGGCCAGGGTGGCCTCGCCTTCTTTCCACTTGGCCGGGCAGACTTCGCCTGGGTGAGCAGCAACGTACTGGGCAGCCTTGACCTTGCGCAGCAGCTCGGTTGCGTCACGGCCTACACCGCCGTCGTTCAGCTCGACGATCTTGATCTGGCCTTCCGGATTGATCACGAAGGTACCGCGGTCGGCCAGGCCGGCTTCTTCGATCAGCACGTCGAAGTTGCGCGAAATGACGTGGGTCGGGTCACCGATCAGCGGGTACTTGATCTTGCCGATGGTTTCCGAGGTGTCGTGCCAGGCTTTGTGGGTGAAGTGGGTGTCGGTCGACACGCCGTAGATCTCGACGCCGAGTTTCTGGAACTCGTCGTAGTTGTCGGCCAGGTCACCCAGCTCGGTTGGGCAGACAAAGGTGAAGTCGGCTGGGTAGAAGAACACTACCGACCATTTGCCCTTGAGGTTGGCTTCGGACACGTCGACGAACTCGCCGTTGTGGTAAGCGGTAGCGTTGAACGGTTTTACCTGGCTGTTGATGATAGGCATGAGTGACGCTCCTTCAGGGGTTTGGAAAACTTGATGGGAGAATCCTAACCAATGAGGCGGCGGATGGCTCATTGGCAAAGTTCATGCTGATGATTGGTTTTGGCTATAACAGGAGAATATTAATAGAAGGGATTGAGCTGAGGCCCTTATGGCGGGCTTGCCCGCGAAAAGGCCTCAGTTCAACACATCAGCGCGTAACCGTACGCATCGTCACAAACTCCTCCGCCGCCGTCGGGTGCACTCCGATGGTCTCGTCGAACTGCTGCTTGGTCGCGCCAGCCTTGAGCGCAATGCCAAGCCCCTGGACGATCTCGCCAGCATCCGGTCCGACCATGTGACAGCCGAGCACGCGGTCGGTCTGGGCGTCGACCACCAGCTTCATCAGGGTCTTTTCCTGGACGCTGGTCAAGGTCAGCTTCATCGGCCGGAACCGGCTTTCGAACACCTGCACCTGGTGCCCGGCTTCCAGCGCCTGCTCTTCGGTCAGGCCCACAGTGCCAATCGGCGGCTGGCTGAATACGGCGGTGGGAATGTTCTGGTAGTCCACCGGGCGGTACTGCTCAGGCTTGAACAGACGGCGTGCAACCGCCATGCCTTCAGCCAGCGCCACCGGAGTGAGCTGAACGCGGCCGATCACATCGCCAATGGCAAGAATCGACGGCGCGGTGGTCTGGTACTGGTCGTCGACGCGAATGTAGCCCTTCTCGTCGAGCTCCACACCGGTGTTTTCCAGCCCGAGGTTGTCGAGCATCGGGCGCCGGCCGGTGGCATAGAACACGCAGTCGGCGGCCAGCTCGCGGCCGTCCTTGAGGGTGGCCTTGAGGCTGCCGTCCTGCTGCTTGTCGATACGCTGGATATCGCTGTTGAACTGCAGGTCCAGGCCGCGTTTCTCGAGCTCTTCCTTCAGGTGCGTGCGCACCGAGCCGTCAAAGCCGCGCAGGAACAGCTCCTTGCGGTAGAGCAAGGTGGTGCTGGCGCCCAGGCCCTGGAAGATCCCGGCGAATTCCACGGCGATGTAGCCGCCGCCGACCACCAGCACGCGCCGCGGCAATTCCTTGAGGAAGAACGCCTCATTGGAGCTGATGGCCAGTTCCTTGCCCGGAATGTCAGGAATCTGCGGCCAGCCGCCGACGGCGATGAGAATGCGTTCAGCGCTATAGCGCTTGCCGTCGAGCTCGACTTCATTGGCGCCGGTGATACGGGCGTGGCCTTCAAGCAGGGTCACGCCGCTGTTGACCAGCAAGTTGCGGTAGATGCCGTTGAGGCGCTCGATCTCGCGGTTCTTGTTGGCGATCAGCGTGCCCCAGTCGAACTGGGCATCTTCCACCGTCCAGCCAAAGCCAGAGGCCTGCTCGAAGTCGTCGGCGAAATGCGCGCCGTACACCAGCAGTTTCTTCGGCACGCAACCGACGTTGACGCAGGTGCCTCCCAGGTAGCGGCTTTCGGCAACGGCCACCTTTGCGCCGAAGCCTGCGGCAAAGCGCGCAGCGCGTACACCGCCGGACCCGGCACCAATCACGAACAGATCAAAATCGTAGGCCATGTATTCAGTCTCCTTGGCAGGCGCCCAGCATACCGCCGACTGGCGCCAGGAACAAAAAAGCCACCCCTAGGGGTGGCTTCGCATGCAGGGAACGAGTCGAACTCAGTACGCCTTGCCTGTCTTGTAGAAGTGCTCGAAGCAGAAGTTGGTCGCGTCGATGTAGCCCTCGGCGCCGCCGCAGTCAAAGCGCTTGCCCTTGAACTTGTAGGCCATCACGCAGCCGTTTTGCGCCTGTTTCATCAGCGCGTCGGTGATCTGGATTTCACCACCCTTGCCCGGCTCGGTCTCCTCGATCAGCTTGAAGATATCAGGAGTGAGGATGTAGCGGCCGATGATCGCCAGGTTGGACGGGGCGTCTTCAGGCTTTGGCTTCTCGACCATGGAGTGAACGCGGTAGATGTCGTCGCGGATCATCTCGCCGGCGATCACACCGTACTTGTTGGTTTCCTGCGGATCGACTTCCTGGATGGCGACGATCGAGCAACGGAACTGCTCGTACAGCTTGACCATCTGCTTGAGCACGCCGTCACCTTCGAGGTTGACGCACAGGTCGTCCGCCAGCACCACGGCGAACGGCTCGTCGCCGATCAGTGGGCGGCCGGTCAGAATCGCGTGGCCCAGGCCCTTCATTTCGGTCTGGCGGGTGTAGGAGAAGGAGCACTCGTCGAGCAGGCGACGGATGCCGACCAGGTATTTTTCCTTGTCGGTGCCCTTGATCTGGGTTTCGAGCTCGTAGCTGATGTCGAAGTGGTCTTCCAGCGCGCGCTTGCCGCGGCCGGTAACGATGGAGATCTCGCTCAGGCCAGCGTCCAGTGCTTCTTCAACGCCATACTGGATCAGTGGCTTGTTGACCACCGGCAACATTTCCTTGGGCATGGCTTTGGTAGCGGGCAGGAAGCGGGTGCCGTAACCGGCGGCCGGGAACAAGCATTTCTTGATCATATACGTCCTTAACTAGGGGCTTGCCTACGTGGTTCGGCGCAGTCTAATCAGGCGGCGGTCACCTTACAATGCCGCGCCTTGGGCAGAACAACGCCTTGATAGAGATACCCCAGTGTAGATAGTTCCAAAGGTTCGTAAAGATTCCCCACATAAAGAGTTTCGCGGCCGATCAACTGCCCCCCGTTCCCTGCCCGATCAGTACACCATCCACTTCCTGTCCGTACACGTTCACGCCATCACCGGCATGAAACCTGAGCCGTGTCTTTTCCACCGAACCGTCCACCAGCCGCGGGTCCTGGGGCCGTTCGTGACGATTGATCCAGGCGGCCACATCCCACGCCTGCTGGTCGCTCAGGCTGCCGGGCTTGCCAAGGGGCATGTTGTGCTTGATGAACGACGCCGCCGTATTGATCCGGTGCATCCCGGCGCCCCAGTTGTAGGAGCCCTTGCCCCACAGCGGCGGCATCACATAGTCGCCCGCCACCTGCTGCCCTTCACCCTGCTCGCCGTGGCAGATCGCGCAGTGCGCCTGATAGACCTCCTGCCCGCGCTTGAAGTCGTAACCGCCTGCTGGCTGCGGGACGTCCGGGTAGCCTCGCCCAGGGGTTTCCACGCCGATCGGTGCCTTGCTCGCCAGCCAGTAGGCATACACGGACAGGGCCGTCATCTGTCGGCTGTCGGCGGCAGGCGGCGTGCCGTTCATGCTGAACTGGAAGCATCCCTGGATACGTTCGGCAAAGGTATTCACCTTGTCGTTTTTCTTGCGATAGGCCGGATACATCGGGTAAGCGCCCCACAGCGGCGCCGAGTGGGCCATACGGCCCTGGTCGAGATGGCAGTTGCTGCAGTTCATGCCATTACCCACCGCTTCAGGCATCAGCCGGCGCGTGTTGACGAACAGCGCATGCCCCTCACGAACCATCTGCCCGAAGGCGTTATCCGGCAGCTCACGCTCGGACGGGGGTGAAAACACCGGTGCAACCTGGCTGCCGGGGACCTTCAGCTGGGACTGATCTTCCATGACGACAGGGGCTGCGTGGGCGTAACCCAGCCCCATCCACGCAAGCAAAAGCATCGAACGCTTCATGGCTTGACCTCCAGACTGGCGAGATTGGCAAAGTACTCGGCGAGCGACATGACCTCGGCATCGGTCATGGCCTTGGCGACCCCTGCCATCATCTGGTCAGGGTCGTTGCGTCGGCTGCCATCGCGCCAGGCATTCAACTGAGCCGCCAGATAACTCGCCGGCTGGCCGGCCAGAGGTGGAAAATGCTCGCCCACTCCACCGCCACCGAGGCCGTGGCATTGGATGCAGCCCGGAATCTGCCGACTCCAGTCGCCATAAAGGGCCATTTTCTCAGGGGGATCGTTGCTCATCTGCTGACGACGCAGCGTAGGAGCAGGGGCGGCGGGCATGCCGGCCAACAGGGCGCTGACAGCCTGGATTTCCCCATCGCTCAGCGCCTTGGCCAACGGTTCCATGATGGCGTGCTTGCGACTGCCATTGCGGAAGTCATGCAGTTGCTTGCTCAGGTAACCTGCTGGCAGGCCTGCCAGGCGAGGAAAGCCCGCCGCGGCGACCCCCTTGCCGTAAGGACCATGACAGCCCAGGCAAGCCATGGCGGCGGGGTCTTGCCCACCTTGGGCGAAGATTGCCTGGCCGTCGGCTGCGTGCGCTGCCGGCCAGGCGCTGACCAGCATGCTGATCAGGAAGCGGCCAAAAAGGTACATCACGGGACTCCATTTCCTCGTTATAGGCCTACGGATAGTAGGGCTATAGCCTGACCGGAACAACGCCGGTCAGGCGGAGGAAACGGCAAACGGCCTGCAAACTGCGTATTTGCTGAGCTGGATCAAGAACCAGAGATACACCGGGTTGCCGCAGTGCGTACATCACCCAAGCGCAACGGGAAGTTGTTGAGCCGCTCGAATACCTTGATACTGCTGCCACTGCCACGCTTGTCGATATCCACCAGAGCAGCAGGCCCCGCGCCCAGCTTCTGCGGGACTATCAGGCGCAAGCCATCGCCACGGACTTCTTCATCCAGCGTTTCGCGCGTCTTGGCGAGGTTCTGCTTGACGCAATCAGCGTACTCACGCGGCGACTTGCCAGACATCACATCCATCGTTTCATGCGAGCGTTCGAGCTCAGACACGCTGACACACCCACCCAACGTCACTGCCGCCGCTGCCACGACCCACTTCATTGGAAAGCCCCTCTGCCATAAAGAAATTTTTTGACCCTATTCGGACCGTTTTGCTCCCTCGATTGGCAGATTTATCCCTGGCCCAGTACCGAGCGCGGCAGTGTACCCCGACATCGTGGTATCTTTCGCGTTTGCTGAACATTTCCCTTGCGGAGCGCCCCATGAAATTCGTACACCAGCGCGAGCACCTTAACGAGGACGATATCGTCGTTATCGAGTGCACCCAGCGCTGCAACATCCGTCTGATGAACGACGCCAACTTCCGTAGTTTCAAGAATGGCGGCCGCCATACCTACCACGGTGGCGCATTCGTCGACTTCCCTGCCAAGATCACCGTGCCCAGCACCGGTTTCTGGAACATCACCATCGACACCGTGGGCCCGCGTGCACTCTCGGCGGTGACCAAGCCGACCTTCAAGCACAAGATCAAGATCATCCGTCGCTCGTCATCGAGACTGAGATAAGCCGCCATGACCCAGACCATCAAGTATGTGATCAAGTACAAGCTCGACGGCGAGCGCCGCTGGGACTTCGCGCTGCTGCCCGACGCCAGTGAAGAGCAGGCATTGGAAGCATTGCGCAAGATCCATGGCGAAGACACCGCCAACATCACCGAGATTCACGTCAGCAAGGCCTTGTAAACCCCTCATAAGGAATTCCGTCATGAGCACCTGGCCCGATCGCCGCATTCTCGACCTTCTGGGCATCGAGGTGCCCATCCTCCAGGCGCCAATGGCGGGTGCCAGCGGCGCTCCCATGGCGATTGCCGTGGGCAATGCCGGCGGCCTGGGCGCCCTGCCCTGCGCCATGCTGACCCTCGATCAGGTGCGCGCCGATATAGAGACTTTTCGGGCGGCCTGCCAAGGCCCGCTGAACCTCAACTTTTTCTGCCACCAGCCCCCAGCGCCCGACGCCGCGCGTGAGGCGGGCTGGAAGCAGGCCCTCAAGCCCTACTATGACGAACTGGGCGTGGACCTTGCCGCGCCGGCGCCGGTGTCCAACCGTGCGCCGTTCGACGAGCAGGGCTGCCAGCTGGTGGAGGCGATGCGCCCGGAGGTGGTGAGCTTTCACTTCGGCCTGCCGGAGGCTGCCCTGCTGCAACGGGTCAAGGCCAGCGGCGCCAAGGTGCTCTCCAGCGCCACGACGGTGGAAGAGGCCTTGTGGCTTGAAGCCCACGGCTGTGACGCGATCATCGCCATGGGCTATGAAGCCGGTGGCCATCGCGGCATGTTCCTGACCGAAAGCATTCACAGCCAGATCGGCACCTTCGCGCTGGTACCGCAGGTAGCGGACGCCGTGAAGTTGCCGGTGATCGCCGCGGGCGGCATTGGCGATCATCGTGGCCTGGTCGCCGCGCTCGCCCTCGGTGCCTCGGCGGTGCAGATGGGAACGGCCTATCTGTTCAGCCCACAGGCCAAGGTGTCGCCTGCCCATCGGCGAGCCCTGGACACTGCGCCGGCCAGCGAGACTTCGCTGACCAACCTGTTTACCGGGCGCCTGGCGCGCGGTATCAACAACCGCATCATGCGCGAGCTTGGACCGGTGAACGAGCTTGCGCCGCGCTTTCCCCTGGCGGGTGGCGCGCTGATCCCCCTGCGCGCGATCAGCGAGCCCCGGGAGTCGAGTGATTTCAGCAACCTGTGGGCGGGCCAGGGGTTGCGGCTGGGCGTGGCAATGGATGCGGGGGAGTTGACTCGCACGATCGCGCAGCAGGCCAGCGACGCGATCAATTCGTAGAGGCGGCACCGCGGAGGATATTCCGTTGTGCAGGTTGTCGTTATATAGTCCACCACATAACGATAACCGGCCGTTGGAGCTGTCTTCATGCGTATCCGCTTCTATCCCCTCGCCCTGGCCTCCCTGTTCACCCTGAGCAGCGCCTGGGCCGACGAAGTCCAGGTGGCGGTCGCCGCCAATTTCACCGCCCCTGTCCAGGCCTTGGCCAAGGGCTTCGAGAAAGACACCGGTCATAAGCTGGTAGCTGCCTTTGGCGCGACCGGGCAGTTCTACGCGCAGATCAAGAATGGCGCTCCGTTCGAGGTGTTCCTGGCCGCCGATGACAGTACCCCGGCCAAGCTCGAAGCGGAAAACCAGACCGTGCCAGGCTCGCGTTTCACCTACGCCATCGGCACGCTCGCCCTGTGGTCGGCCAAGGAAGGCTACGTCGACCACAAGGGGGATATCCTCAAGGCAAATGCCTTCCAGCATCTGTCCATCGCCAACCCCAGGACCGCACCCTATGGCCTGGCCGCCACCCAGGTGCTGGACAAGCTCAAGCTGACCGAGGCCACCCGGTCCAAGCTGGTCGAGGGCCAGAGCATCACCCAGGCCTACCAGTTCGTTTCCACCGGCAACGCCGAACTCGGCTTCGTCGCGTTGTCGCAGATCTTCAAGGACGGAAAGGTGCAAAGCGGTTCGGCCTGGATCGTCCCGGCCCAGTTGCATGAGCCGATTCGACAGGACGCGGTGATCCTCTCCAAAGGCAAGGACAACCCGGCCGCCAAGGCGCTGGTTGAATACCTCAAGGGCCCCAAGGCCGCCGAGGTTATCAAGTCCTACGGTTACGAAATCTGATGCCGCTCGACGCCAGCGACCTTGAGGCGATCTGGCTTACGCTGAAACTGGCGAGCCTGACCACACTGATACTGCTGCTGGTAGGCACGCCGATCGCCTGGTGGCTGGCGCGCACGCGTTCCTGGCTGCGTGGGCCGATCGGCGCGGTGGTGGCGCTGCCACTGGTGCTGCCGCCGACGGTTATCGGCTTCTACCTGCTGATCGCTCTGGGCCCCAACGGTTGGATCGGCCAGGCCACCCAGGCTCTCGGCCTGGGCACCGTGGTGTTCAGCTTCGCGGGCCTGGTGATCGGCTCGGTGGTGTATTCCATGCCGTTCGTGGTGCAGCCGTTGCAAAACGCCTTTGCCGCGATCGGCGAGCGCCCGCTTGAAGTGGCCGCGACCCTGCGCGCCAGTCCGTGGGACACATTCATTCACGTGGCGCTGCCGCTGGCACGGCCAGGCTTTGTCACGGCGAGCATCCTGGGTTTTGCCCATACCGTCGGTGAATTCGGCGTGGTGCTGATGATCGGGGGAAACATCCCCGACAAGACTCGCGTGGTGTCGGTGCAGATCTTCGATCACGTCGAGGCCATGGCCTATCCGCAGGCGCACTGGCTGGCTGGTGCCATGCTGGTGTTCTCCTTCCTGGTGCTGCTGATGCTGTATGGCGGTCGCCGCACCAAGGCCGGCTGGAGCTGAACATGAGCAACGCGATCATTGCCCGGCTGACCCTGGGCCGAGACGATTTTACCCTGGATGTCGACCTGCGCTTGCCGGGGAGCGGCATCAGTGCCCTGTTCGGCCACTCGGGGTCGGGCAAGACGTCCTGTCTGCGCTGCCTGGCCGGGCTCGAACGCGCCTCCAGTGCCTATACCGAAGTCAACGGCGAGGTGTGGGAAGACGCCGAGCGCGGTTATTTCCTGCCCCCGCACAAGCGCCCTGTGGGCTATGTGTTCCAGGAGCCGAGCCTGTTCGCGCACATGACGGTACGCGGCAACCTGGAGTTCGGCTGGCGACGCATCGCGCCCCGCGAGCGCACCATCGGTCTTGACCAGGCCTGCCAACTGCTGGGCATCGATCACCTGCTCGAGCGCAAGCCTGCCACGCTGTCCGGCGGCGAGGCGCAGCGCGTGGGCATCGCCCGGGCGCTGTTGAGCAGCCCGCGCCTGCTGCTGCTGGACGAGCCCCTGGCGGCTCTGGATGGGCCACGCAAGCGAGAAATATTGCCCTACCTCGAACGGCTGCATGGCGAGCTGGATATCCCGCTTGTCTATGTCAGTCATGCCCAGGACGAGGTCGCGCGCCTGGCCGATTACCTGGTGCTGCTTGAACAGGGGAAGGTCCAGGCCAGCGGACCCATCGCCGAAACACTGGCCCGGCTGGACCTGCCGCTTGCCCAGGGCGAAGACGCTGGCGTGGTGTTCGAAGGGCAAGTGCGCGGGCATGACCCGCACTACCAGTTGCTCGACCTGCAACTGCCGGGCGATGGCCCGATGCTGCGCATTGCCCATCCGGCGCAGGCCAGCGGCACCCTGCTACGGGTCAAGGTGCAGGCCCGGGACGTGAGCCTGAGCCTGACCGAAGACTGCGCCTCCAGCATCCTCAACCGCCTTCCGGTACGGGTCCTCGCGTCCAGGCCCGCTGACAATGCCGCCCACGTGCTGGTCAGCCTCGATGCTGCCGGCAACCAGCTGATGGCCCGCATCACCCGCTACTCTGCCGACCAGCTCGGGCTGCATCCAGGGCAGGCGCTGTGGGCGCAGATCAAGTCTGTGGCGCTGCTCGGTTGAAATCCGGCACCGTGGCGAAGCGGCGCGGTCCATTGATTAGACTCACCGTCAATGGATCATGCCCATGCTCGACTGCCCTTTGCCCCGGACGCTGCACTATGTGGACGATACCCAACCGGGCCTGACCCGGCGCCTGTGGCGTGGCCGCTTCATCTATCACGACGCCGACGGCGAACGCGTCACCGACAAGGACACGCTTGCCCGCATCGCCGCCCTGGTAATCCCGCCGGCCTATACCGATGTGTGGATCTGCAGCGACCCCCAAGGTCACCTCCAGGCCACAGGCCGCGACGCGCGCGGGCGCAAGCAGTATCGCTATCACCTCCAATGGCGCGAGCACCGCGACGAGCACAAGTACGGACGCATGCTGGCCTTTGCCAAGGTCTTGCCCAAGCTGCGCAAACAGGTAGATACCCACCTGTCCCGGCCAGGACTCGATCGCGAGAAGGTCATGGCGCTGGTGGTGAGCCTGCTTGACAACACCCTGATCCGTATCGGTAACCGCCGCTACCTGCGCGACAACAAGTCATACGGACTGACCACCCTGCGCAACCGTCACGTCGAGGTCAAAGGGAGCACCATCCGCTTCAACTTTCGTGGCAAGCGCGGCGTAGAGCACAATGTCACCTTGCGCAACCGCAGGCTGGCCGGGATCGTCAAGCGCTGTCTCGACTTGCCGGGGCAGGAGCTGTTCCAGTATCTGGACGAGCACGGCCAGCGGCACAGCATCGGCTCAAGCGACATCAACCTCTACCTGCAGAGCCTCACAGGCGCTGATTTCACTGCCAAGGACTACCGCACCTGGGCTGGCAGCGCACTGGCGCTCCACCTGTTGAGGCCGCTGGCCTGGGAGCCGGACACCGAAGCCAAGCGGCAAGTCGCGACGACTGTGCGGGAGGTGGCCGCGCGGTTGGGCAACACGCCGGCCGTCTGTCGACGTTGCTACATTCACCCGGCGGTGCTGGAACACTTCACGCTCGGGCAACTGGCCGCTCTGCCCCGCACACGTTCGCGCAAGGGATTGGAGCCCGAGGAAGTAGCACTTCTGCTGTTCCTGCAAAACTTGCAAGCGGCAGTTGTCGCTGATTGAGGACGTCTATGCCCTTCATCATGCAGAGAAATTTCCCATCTGCTTCGAAGCCCCCTATCCTTCCCCTCAGAGCACCTCCGCTGACAGCGCAAACACACTTTGTCTGTCGGCTCCTGCAACTAAAGACAGGCAGCAGAATTTGCCTGCGGGGGAATTAATATCCGCCGAAAGCGTCTTTAATGATAAGGAAGAGGGACAGGCCAAGGGGCCCCGCTCCCGGCCGCGCGGTGAGACCACTGCGCGGCACTCTACATCACCAAGGAGAATTACATGCTGATACTCACCCGTAAGGTTGGCGAAAGCATCGTCATCGACGATGACATCAAAGTCACCATTTTGGGCGTTAAAGGGATGCAAGTGAGGATCGGCATCGATGCGCCCAAGGACGTACAGGTTCATCGTGAAGAAATCTTCAAACGTATCCAGGCTGGCAATCCCGCGCCGGAAAAGGGAGAAGATCAACACTGATGACTGCTGCTTCAAGCCGCACGGATGCGCTTGACCCGATTGCCCGCCCATGCGGGATCCTGTTTCCAGTCTCAGGTGTCGAGCAGTTCGTGCACCTTGGCAATCATCCTGTCCATGTCGAACGGCTTGTCGAACACCGCGGAGAACAACTGCGGACGGTTACGTCCCTGGCTGGCCTGCGCGCCGCTCATGAGAATCACCGGCAGGTCGAGCAGCTGCAGCTCCTCGCGTATCGCCCGGACCAGCTCCTCACCGTTGAGCACCGGCATCATGTAGTCGGTGATCACCAGCTCCACCCGCTTGTCCCGCAGGGCGTCCAAGGCCTTGCGCCCATTGCTGGCCTTCTCGACCAGGAAGCCTGCATCCTCCAGGGCGAAGCCCAGGATATCGGCGATCAGGTACTCGTCATCGACGATCAGGATGGTGTGCATTGTTCACTACCTATCATCAACCCGCACTCGCGGGCACGGGTGTACCCGAAAGAACACCGCTGACGCCTGCAAAGCTCTGGCGCAGGGTTATGCCATTGTGACTGATCACAAACTCATGCAGTTCCGGATTGAAGTCACTGTCACGCACCTTGAGCACGGAAAGCATGCGTTTCAGACGCGCATCATGCTCGACGAAACGCATGAGGAGCAGGTTGTCGACGATACTTGAGAGGTCGGGCGCCGGGGCGTTGATCTCCGAGCCGAAAATGTCGCGCATTTCCCAGGTGAGCACCACGGTCACGCCCCGGGCACGCAGCTCCCCGGTCAGTGCGCAGAAGAACTCGTTGAGCCGCGCCGGATTGTTCGCCAGGCGATGGAAAGCGCCAAGACTGTCGATCAACACGCGCTTGATCCCTTGGGTCTGGACCATGTCCAGCAACCGCGCGCCCACCTGGTCAAGCAATCCCCTGGTGGTCGGCTGCCAGCAGAGGTGCAACACCCCCCTGCGCTCGAGCTCCTTGAAGTCGTGACCCAGTGCACTGGCCTTCAGGCGCAGACGCTCGGGCGTCTCGTAGAAACCAAAATGCAGTCCCGGCTCGGCGGCGGTAGAAGCCGCGAGAAAGCTCAGGCCCAGGGAGGTCTTGCCGATGCCTGACGGTCCCATCACCAAGGTGATGGCGCCTTTGGGAAGCCCGCCCTCGAGAACCTGGTCGAGCGACTCGGTCCCACTTGAAGTGCGGGTCACGATGTCGGCACCGGGGTGGCTCGGCAGGCTGTAGAGCGACTCCAGACGCGGGTAGACCTGCAACCCGGCCTGGCCGATCTCGAACTCGTGCAGACCCGCCATTGCGCCGCTGCCACGCGTCTTGCGCAGCTGGATCAGACGCACTGCACGGCTGCCGAACAGCTGTTCGCTCAGTTCGATCACCCCATCCACCATGGTGTGCTCGGGGCTGCCTTCCTCCAGCCGCGAGCTGGTCAGCAGCAGCACGGTACAGCCAGCGAAGGCCGCATGCCCCTGCAGCTCGGAGATGAACTTCTTCGTATCGAGCGACGTTTCGGCCCGCGACCGGGCGTTGAGCAACCCGTCGACGATCAACAGGCTGGCCTGCTGACGCGCGATCTCTTGACGCAGGATCTTCACTACCTCGCCCAGGCCGTCCTCCTCCAGCACGTCAAACGCACTGACGAACTGGATCTGGTTGCCGATCATGCTCTGATCGAAAAACTCCAGGGTGGAAAGGTACTGGAACAACCGCTCATGGGACTCGCTCAGCAAGGTGGCGACAAGCACCCGCCCCTGCTGCCTGACATGATTGAAGGCCAGCTGATTGGCCAGGATTGTCTTGCCCGATCCGGGATGGCCCTGGATGACATAGGAAGATCCTGCCACGAGCCCACCCTGGAGCAGGTGGTCGAGCCCTGTGATACCCGAGGCTAGACGTTTCAGTGATTCGACCATCGTCAGTCACCGGTTCTGTTCAGGTTGTCGTCGTGCGCGTGCCAGACCGGCAAGTACAGGCTCATGCACGTCCCTGTGCCTACCTTGCTGGTCACGGTAATCGCTCCGTTGCTTTGCTTGGCGAAGCCATACACCTGGCTCAACCCGAGCCCGGTGCCCTTGCCGAAAGCCTTGGTGGTGAAGAATGGCTCGAAGATGCGAGGCATTACATCGGCGGGAATGCCGCTGCCGGTGTCCCGCACGTCAAGCCGCAGGAAGTGTCCATGCAAGTCGTCCACTTCGCCACGCAGCTCGCTGGCGGTGGCCTGGAGCGTGATAAGCCCCTCCTCGCCCATGGCGTCACGGGCGTTGAAGATGAGATTGAGCAGCACCATCTGCAATTGTTCCGCATCGACCTTGATGGCCGGAAGCTCGGCCGCAAGGTTTTCGCTAAGCTCGATGCCAGGCGGCAGGGCATGGGACACGAGGCCGCGGGTGGACTCGACCAGCTCGCGGGCATCGATGCGGGCCACGCGGAGGTGCTTGTGCCGGGCAAAGCTCAGCAGTTGCCCGGTGAGCGCGGAGCCCCGTTCGCCGGCATCGAGAATATGCTCGAGCAGACGCTCGATGCGCTTGGGATCGCGACTGCCGCGCGCCAGCCTGGCAGAGCCGAGGATGATGGTCAGCAGGTTGTTGAAGTCGTGAGCGAGGCCGCCGGTCAACTGTCCCAGTGCTTCAAGCTTTTGCGCATGGAACAGCTGGGCGCGCATGGCGTCGAGTTGCAAGGCCGAATCGCGCCGGTCCGTGATGTCGCGGGTGACCTTGGCCAGCCCGATGACCTGGCCGTGCTCGTCATGGATCACGTCCATCGCCGCCAGCGCCCAGAACTGGGTGCCATCCTTGCGCCGGCGCCAGCCTTCGTCCTGCGCCACACCCGTGGTCAAGGCGAGCTTGAGCAACCGTTCAGGCCGGCCATCAGCGCAATCCTGTTCGGTGAAGAACAACGAGAAATGCCGGCCGATCACTTCTTCCGCACGGTAGCCCTTGATGCGCTGGGCGCCAGCATTCCAAGACACGACACGGCCAGTGGGATCGAGCATGTAGATGGCGTAATCGACAACCGACTGGACCAATTGCTCATAGCGAGTAGCGGCCATCACCGGAAGATCTGGGCAGTCTGTCGACACCATGGTGACTCCACAAGGCACTGCAGTATTGTAATGAGCCTAGACAATAGCGCTCGCGGACAACGCCTGGGAAGACAAACTTCAGCATTCGATCGGTTTGCCGCGTCGATGTAGGGTAAAGACTTAAAGCCAAAAAGGATGGCCCAATGATATCGCGACGTCAATCAACTCGTCATGCGCGGCGTCCGGGCGCTACCCTATGCCGATGGAAAAAAGCCGCGCGGTTGACGCACCTATAACGATGGGTTATAAAGCGCGCTTGATTGCGGAGCAAACACATTGGCTCCTGGGCTCTTCTTGTTTGAAGCGTGCCGGTCACCGACCCTTTCAAGCATGCGAGTGTGGTGGAATTGGTATACACAGCAGACTTAAAATCTGCCGGCGTGAGCCTTGCGGGTTCGAGTCCCGCCACTCGCACCATTTTTGACGAAGGCGCCTTGAAGGCGCCTTTTTGCTGTCTGGCGTCCGCGAGGGACGCTGCCTGCGGCTAGAGTGGAAGGTGACCCTGTCCACTGGAAATGCCGCCATGCGCTACAGCCTGCTAGAAGGTCAACGCGACGTCATCATTCTTATAGCCCGTGTTTTCATGATGATTCTGTTCATATCCGCCGGCTGGGGAAAGCTCACCGCTTTCGATGGCACGGTCGGCTACCTCGCCTCTCTCGGCGCGCCAGCGCCCACACTGGCAGCGGTAATAGCCGTGATCATGGAATTGATTGTCGGGATCCTGCTGGTGCTGGGCTTCTACACCAGGCCGCTGGCGCTGCTGTTTGCGCTGTTTGTGACCGGCACAGCGCTGATCGGCCATCCGTTCTGGAACATGGTCGATCCTGAGCGCAGCGCCAACACGGTTCAGTTCTTCAAGAACCTGAGCATTGTTGGCGGGCTGCTGCTACTTGCGGTGACCGGCGCAGGGCGTTATTCGCTCGATCGCCGCTAAGACAGTTGGCCCACGACGCGGTCTTGCGAGGGCCGCGCCGGCTCATTCGACATCGTCATGCCAGGCGGGGTGGTCCATGCCATCGAGCTCGTCCGCCAGCGCTTCGTCCTCATCTTCATCCAGCGCGTCCTCAAACGAGGACGCATCCGGCTCCTGCTCCTCGCGCTCGTGGAATTCGTGATCGAGCAGGTGATCGTGCTCCGGCTCGTGGATGTCATCTTCGTCGTGCATGGGCGGCTCCTGTTTTGCTGGCCGCCTGTATAGGCCTAACGAGCCCTGAGGTCAATTGCGGGCAGGCCAATGGAACTTTATCCGTCTTCTCGGACAAATAGGTAGCGTCTGATTTTTCACCGAGGAGATATACGATGGCTGTAAACATGGACAACTTGACCATCACTACCCCAGTTGCAAAATCCCCTACCAACCCGGTAGCGCTCGAACTCAGCGGCGCGCAGGCCCTGGCAACCTTGCCAGAAGTCATCAAACGCCTGGACGACGGTTCCATCCGCATGAGCGCCCCAACCCGTGGGGCTTCAAGCAAGAGCACCCACCGGACCCGCTGCGAGTGGAAGGAGACCACCTACTGGCCACTGGCAAGCGCAACGACCCACCGCAACCTGCAGGAAATGACCCTGGAAAAAGTCAATGCCGCGTTGAAAGTGGTGATCTCACAACTGCATGTCAAAGGCGACGACAGCCCTGCCATCAAGGTGTTCTGGAACAAAGGCAAGATCACACTGGGTTTCCGCCAGGACTTCAACCAGGTCACTCCTGTCAGCAGCAATGTACTTGCAGACGTGCCACTGGGGTCGCGTTTCAGCGTGACCATCGAAGTCACCGGCCAAGGCGTTGCCACGGTTACCGCCCAATGCAACGGGCGTACGGGAACATCCGGCCCGATGCAGATGGCGGCAACGTGGCAGGCCCAGACCTTCAACTTCCATGGCGGTGTCTATAACCAGATTGACTACAGCAACGCCACGTTGGCCGAGGATGGATCGGTGTGTGTGATCAGTGACCTGCAACTGATGCATGAATAAATTCATGAATGTCCTAATGACACGGTCTTCACGAATTTACGACAACTAGCCAGGCACACTGACCAGGCTTCGATACGTTCTTTGAACCCGCCACTGGCGGGTTTTTCTTTGTCTGGCGATCGCTTCCAGTCATTCCGCCCCGGGGGGAATGCCGTCCTTGTTCCTGTCCTTGAGCCGCGCCTTTTCTTCCTCGGTGGAATGCGCGGGGACATTGGTACGCTCTTGCTGGGGCTTGCTCTCGTCTGTCATGGGGATCTCCTCATCGTGTACGAGTATGACCCCCCAGCAGGCCCGGAAGTGCAGTCCCGGATTTCATCAAAGGCGCACTGGCACCCCCTTCCTGGTCAAACGCAGGAAGCGATACCGCCTTCAAGTCGAAGCGCTGCAGATCCGCATTGCGGTGAATCCAGAAAAACATCGACCTGGCCTTGGCTTCTGAATCGAAGGTTTCAGCCTCGATCGCAGCGCTGCAAACCACCCGCGTTCCGCTGGAGGACAGCCCGGAGCTGTAGAGTACATTGCCTTCACTGTCGGTCAGTTGGACAACCCAAGCCATGTGACCCCCTTGTTTCGGTTTATTGCGAACAAGGAGTAATAGCCCACACCCCGCTTGCTGGCCAATATGACTTGCTTCTATGCGGTCAACTTTTGAGATCGGGCAGTATCAGAGGCACAAGAAAAAGCCCCGCAGATTTTCATCTGCGGGGCTTTTCAAATAATGGAGGCCGAGGTCGGAATCGAACCGGCGTAGACGGATTTGCAATCCGGAGCATAACCACTTTGCTACTCGGCCTCAAAGTTCGGAAACAGCAGCTTGACGCTTCGCTATCTCCTTGAAAACGCTGAACTTTTTCAAGCTTGCTGCGCTTCAATGGACGCCATTATGTCCGCATTGCAGACAGCTTGCAACCCCTTGAATGGAAAAAATCTTCAAGGTGGTCAAAGCCTTAGCGAAAGCGCCCAAGCTTGCTCCATAGGCTGATCAGGGCGCTCTCGATCGAACTGCTGGCCGCGAGGCCCACGCGCTGCTGGAAGCTTTTGCGTTCGGCATAATGCAGATGGTACAGGTTGGCGTTACGGGCACGGTCGCTGAGGTACTCGTCACTGGTGCGCAGCTCGTCCACCAGTTGCTTGTTGAGCGCGGCCTCCCCCAGCCAGACTTCGCCGGTGGCGACATCGTCGATGTGCAGCTGTGGGCGATAGCGGGAAACGAAGTCCTTGAATAGCTTGTGAGTGACGTCGAGGTCGTCCTGGAATTTCTCGCGGCCCTTCTCGGTGTTTTCGCCAAACACAGTCAGGGTGCGCTTGTACTCGCCGGCAGTGAGTACTTCGACGTCGATGTTGTGCTTCTTCAGCAGGCGGTTGACGTTGGGCAGCTGGGCCACCACGCCAATCGAGCCGAGCACGGCGAACGGCGCGCTGATTATCTTCTCGCCAATGCAGGCCATCATGTAGCCACCGCTCGCGGCCACCTTGTCGATGCACACGGTCAACGGCACGCCCGCTTGGCGGATACGCGCCAGTTGCGAGGCCGCCAGGCCGTAGCTGTGCACCAGCCCGCCACCGCTTTCGAGGCGCAGGACCACCTCGTCGCGCGGAGTAGCGAGGGTCAGCAGCGCCGTGATCTCGTTACGCAGGCTCTCGGTGGCGGAGGCCTTGATGTCGCCGTCGAAATCGAGCACGAACACGCGGCCCTTCTCGTCCGGCTTTTTCTTCTGCTGCTTGAGCGCCTTGGCCTGCTGCTTGCGCAACGCCTTGAGCTGGGGCTTGTCGAACAGGCCCGATTCGAGTCGTTCGCGAAGCTCCTTGTAGAAATCGTTCAGGCGGGTGACCTGCAATTGCCCGCCAGCCTTGCGCCGGCCCTTGCTGCGCAAGCCAGCAATACCCGAGAGGATGATCAGGATGGCGATCACCAGGGTTGCCGTTTTGGCGAGAAAACTTGCGTACTCGGCAAGAAACTCCACATTGACTCCTTGATATACCTGCGCCGTCGCGGCGCGAAACTGTTGCAAGCATACCGGTGCGTCCCCCTGGCTGCCAGCACGGGAAAATGCTCGCAACACAGTTCAAACGACCTTTTCAAACGCTTGTATGTTTTCTCGTTGACAGCCACCCGGCTGCAACCTAACCTCGCAGCAACCCTCACCACTGCCGGATGACCGACGTGGGCAGCATCTATCTGATCCGACATGGCCAGGCTTCATTCGGTGCCGACGACTACGACGTCCTCTCCCCCGTGGGCGTGCAGCAGAGTCAGGCGCTTGGCGAACACCTGGTCCAACTGGGCCTGCGCCTGGACCGCTGTATTGCCGGTGACCTCCGGCGCCAGCAGGACACCGCGCGGCTGACGCTCCAGTGCCTGCACGATGCGGGTTGCACGGCGCCTGCCATCGAGACGGATCCAGCCTTCAACGAGTTCGATGCCGAAGGTGTCATTCGCGCCTTGCTGCCAGGCCTGCTGCCAGAGGAGCCAGAGGCGCCGCATGTGCTGGGCAATGTCTTGCAGAACCGCAGCGAGTTCCAGCGCCTGTTCGCCCTGATGGTGCAGCGCTGGCATGATGGCGAGCATCCCAGTGACGGCCTGGAGAGCTGGCAGGCGTTCATCGCCCGCGTCGATGCGGGCCTGCAACGGGTGCTGGGGCAGGCCGGCAGTGGCGAGAACATCGCCATCTTCACTTCGGGCGGCACCATCGCCGCCATGCTCCACCTGGTTACCCGGATTTCACCCAGCCAAGCCTTCGCGCTCAACTGGCAGATCATCAACACGTCGCTGAGCCAGCTCAAGTACCGCGGCCGCGACGTGGCCCTGGCTTCCTTCAACAGCCAAGCCCATGTGCAGCTGCTGAGGGCGCCGGAGCTTGTCACCTATCGATAGGCCCGGCCCATGACGGCCCATTGGCGGCCGTCACCACCACTAGATAAGGAACACACCATGAGCGATGTAGCAAAAGCTGTCGAAGCGATGCAAGCCAAGTTCAACCCTGCCGCCGCCGCTGGCCTGGACCTGGTGTTCGGTTTCAACATCACCGACGAAGACAAGCACTACGCGCTGATCATCAAGGACGGCACCTGCGACTTGCAGGAAGGCGAAAACCCCGATGCCAACTGCACCCTGGTGATGGACAGCGAGACCCTCAAGGGCCTGGTCAGCGGCGAGACCGACGGTATGCAGGCCTTCATGGGCGGCAAGCTGCGAGTCGAGGGCGACATGATGCTGTCGATGAAGCTCAGCGAGCTGTTCCCAGCCTGAGTACTGGGGACCCAGCCAGGAAGAAAGACCGAAGCGTGATGCGCTTCGGTCTTTTTTTTGAACGCGTGAACGCACGCATCAGGAGCGTTGATCGATGGGTAACACCCGCGCCAATAAGGCATTGGGACGCTTGTTCCGGTCCCGCCCGAGAATTAGATTAGCCACTAGTCACTGACCTACGACAATAAGGCAGATGCATGACGCTCACCGACCAGTCCACCCAGGTACGCCCCGGCGAAGAACTCGATAAAGCAGTCATCGACACCTATCTCAAGGCCCGGATCCCTGGCCTGTCCGGCGCGCCGGTGATCAGCCAGTTCCCTGGAGGCGCCTCCAACCTCACGTACCTGATCCAGTATCCCGGCCAGGAGCTGGTGCTACGCAGACCGCCCTTTGGCCACAAGGCGAAGTCCGCCCACGACATGGGCCGCGAATACCGCATCCTCAACCAGCTCAACGCAGGCTTTCCCTTCTGCCCCAAAGCCTATGCGCATTGCACCGACGAGTCGCTGATCGGCGGCGAGTTCTATGTCATGGAGCGGGTCCAGGGCATCATCCTTCGCGCAGACCTGCCGCCTGGGCTGGGGCTGGACGCCAGCCGCACCGAGGCCCTGTGCAAGAGTTTCATCGACCGCCTGGTGCAACTGCACCAGGTCGACTACAGCGCTTGCGGCCTGGCGGACCTGGGCAGACCCGAGGGCTATGTGCAGCGCCAGATCGAAGGCTGGACCGCCCGCTACGCCAAGGCCCTGACCCCGGACGCGCCACGCTGGGAAAAGGTGACCGCCTGGCTGCACGAGAAGATGCCCGGAGACCATCCGCGTCCGGCCATCGTGCATAACGACTACCGGTTCGACAATGTGATCCTGGACGCCAGCAACCCCATGCAGATCATCGGCGTGCTGGACTGGGAAATGGCCACGATCGGCGACCCGTTGATGGACCTGGGCAACAGCCTCGCCTACTGGATCGAGGCGGGCGACCCGGCTCCGGTGCAACTGATGCGCCGCCAGCCGAGCAACGCCCCCGGCATGCTCACCCGGCGCCAGTTTGTCGACTATTACGCCGAGCGCGCAGGGCTCGCCATCGACAACTTCGACTTCTATTACACCTACGGCCTGTTTCGTCTGGCCGGGATCGTGCAGCAGATTTACTACCGTTTCTACCATGGCCAGACCCAGGACAAGCGCTTTGCCCAGTTCATCCACATGAACGCGCTGCTGGAGCAGATGAGCCTGCAGGTCATCGCCAAGTCCAGCCTCTGACGACACCCAAACAGGAAAACACCATGCCCAAGACCCAACTGTTCGACCTCGACGGCAAGATTGCCTTTGTGTCCGGTGCCAGCCGCGGTATTGGTGAGGCGATTGCGCACCTGCTCGCCCAGCAAGGGGCCCATGTGATCGTCTCCAGCCGCAAGCTCGAAGGTTGCCAGCAGGTCGCCGAGGCCATTGTCGCCGCAGGTGGGAAGGCCACGGCGGTGGCTTGCCATATCGGTGAAATGGAGCAGATCGCCCAGGCATTTGCCGCCATCCGCGAACAGTTCGGGCGTTTGGACATCCTGGTCAACAATGCCGCGACGAACCCGCAGTTCTGCAACGTCCTGGATACCGATCCTGGCGCCTTCCAGAAGACGGTGGATGTGAACATCCGCGGGTATTTCTTCATGTCAGTCGAAGCTGGCAAGCTGATGCGGGAAACGGGCGGCGGCAGCATCATCAACGTAGCGTCGATCAATGGCGTGTCGCCCGGGCATTTCCAGGGCATCTACTCGGTCACCAAAGCGGCGGTGATCAACATGACCAAGGTTTTCGCCAAGGAATGCGCCCAGTTTGGTATCCGCTGCAACGCCCTGTTGCCGGGGCTGACCGATACCCGGTTTGCCTCGGCGCTGGTGAAAAACGATGCCATCCTCAACGTCGCCCTGCAGCAGATCCCGCTCAAGCGCGTCGCCGACCCGAAGGAAATGGCCGGCGCGGTGCTGTACCTGGCGAGCGACGCGTCAACTTACACTACAGGCGTGGCGCTCAATGTGGACGGTGGCTTCCTGTCCTGATCCAGCACGGAGCCGCTACAGGCAGGTCGCCGCAGCAGCCTTGCGGCGCAGAGCAACGCTGTCGTTTTTCTGGGCGTAGTAATCGACACGCGTGCCCCCGGCTTGTGTGTAGATGTCGGCGAACGACTCGGCGTCGCGGGTATAGACGGTGAAGCCGCCCTGCTTGCGCGGCTCCAGGTAGCCACTGGCATCGACCCCGAACACCGCCTCGTCCTGCCAGCTGAACTGCAGGCACTGGGCGACGATTTCCTGGGCTTTCTGTGAATCCAGCTGCGCGGTCGGCGCGTGGCCACGTGCCGCTTCCATGGTCGACGACGCACAACCGGCCAGCAGCATCGCTGCAGACAACCCCAGGACAACTCGCATGATGAATCCTCGAAATCAAAGAAGCGGACTCTAGCACTGCTGCGCCGACAAATTGAATTCCTGAGTGCCCCCGCAGGTCGCAATAACACACGCATTCAGAAGGAAACCTGCATGAACTCTCGCTCGCTACTGTCCGCCCTGATCCTGGGCACCAGCCTGTCCTACCTGTCTGTGCCGGCCATCGCGGCCCAGCCATCCGAGGAGAGCATCCAGGAACCGGAAACTCGCAACCGCGAAGTAGAGGTCGGTGACAAGGTACCCGATCAATACAAACGCGATGATGCGGCGTTCGCCGGCTGGAAAGCCAAGGGCCTGCCCGAGCCCAAGAAGGAAAGCCACTGGGTAAAAATGGGCGACCACTACGTGTTGGTTCAGATTACCAATGGAGTAATCCTCGACATCAAGCCGGCCAAGTAAACTATCTGCGGCAGGGCTCGGCGCATGGCCGTGCGCCACCCTGCTGACACCAGCGAATCAATTACTGTCCTTCAGAGACGGTAAAATTTTGCCTGCATGGAAACAAAATGGAGAATTGCCGGTCTGAAGTGTTACCAAGGAAACCCTTGCTGATCAAGGACCTATATTGTGCTGACCCGTCTTGCAAGCATTTCGCTGGTAGCCACCGTGCTGTTGCTTACCGGCTGCCATAGCCACCATTACCATGACCGTGACGGCGGCTATCGTGACGACCACCGTCACAAGCACGACCGCCGTCATGACCGTGACGACGATCGCCGCTATCAAGGCCGCAGCTACCGCTGATTTCCCCCCGGGCCAGCCGCCACTCGCGCGGCGCCCTGTTCCCTGACTGATTTTTTCGAGGTTCATACCATGCGTTTGACTCTGCCTTGTTTCGCGCTGGGCCTGTTGCTGTGCCAGAGCGCACTGGCCGGTGACGGTACTGCTGCCATTGGCGGCGGACTTGGAGGCGTTCTGGGTAACGTTGTCGGCCAGCAAATGGGTGGCAGCGCGGGCGCAGCAATCGGCGCAGGCGTCGGCGGCGCCGCGGGTAGCGCCGTCGGCGCCCGCAAGGGCAATCGTACCGAGGCAGCCATTGGTGGCGGCCTGGGTTCGGCCGGCGGCTCGCTGCTCGGCGGCAAGATGGGCGGCTCGAGCGGCTCGACCATCGGCGCAGGCCTGGGAGGCGCCGCAGGGGGTGCGATAGGCAATCACCTGGGTGACAACGACGGCAGCAAGAAGAAGCACAAGCGCCGTCACCGCCACAGATAACAAGAACCCCGCTTCGGCGGGGTTTTTCATGGGCTTGCGAGATGCCGCGCACAGCCTCGATAATATCCAATTGACATCAGTAGGCATCTTTACCACACTGGTTGGATCCAAAAATCCAGGTTCCGGAAGATGTCGTGGATCCCGTCTCTGCTTGCCGGCCAAACCTTCATGGTAAAGCCCGCCTACTCCCGACTGGCGCCATTGATGCTACTGGCGAGCTTGACCTTCGGACTGACACTGGCCGGCATCCTGGCACGTCCGATCGAGTCGCTGTCGCTGTTCTGGCCGGTCAACGCGGTAATCGCCGGTGTGCTGCTACGCTATCCGCGCCAGGCCACTCCGCTCGGCTTCATATCGATCTACCTGGCGATGACAGGTGCAGACCTTGCCTGCGGCAGCCAATGGCAGCCTGCACTGTGGCTCAACCTGTGCAACCTCAGCGTGATCATTACCGTGCGGCAACTATTGATCCGCCTGCCCCGCGCCCACCGGCGCCTGCGCACGCCCCACGGCGTCCTGTGCTTGTTCGGCGCCTGCGCGGCGGGTGCGACAGTAGCCGCCAGCCTGGCCTGCGTCATGGCCGCACCCTGGTTCGAGCAGTCGCTGCGCGCCACGTGGCTGGCCTGGTTCAGCGAACAGTTCTCCACGAGTATCCTGATCCTCCCGGCGATGCTTACCGCACCGTCCCCCAGTGCCTTGTTGCGTGGTAGCAGCCAGCCGATACGCCTCGCCCCTCTCCTGGTGCTCTTGGTCTCACTATCGCTGAGCATTGCTCTCGGCGGCCCGGGAGCCATTGCTTTCCCGATCGCCGCCCTTCTCTGGTGTGCCTTGACCTATTCGCCATTTCTGGTCGCCCTGCTGACGCTGCTGGCCGGCAGTGCACTGATCGTCGCGGTGGCGCAGCACCTCATGCATTTCAACATCCCGCAGTCAGGGCAAGGCATCACGGCGCTGATGTCCGCGCGCATGGGTATCGCCATGCTGGTGCTGGGCCCCCTGGTAGTGGCCTGTGTCAGCCAGGCTAACCGCAGCCTCCTGCGCCAGCTCAGGCATCGAGCCGACACCGATCACCTGACCAGCGCGCTGAGCCGCAGTGCCTTTACCCTGCAGGCCAATGCGCTGCTTCAGGCCCGGCAGCAGCACGCCCAGCCACTGCCTCTGTCAGTGCTGATGATGGACATCGATCACTTCAAGGCCATCAACGACCGGTATGGTCATGCCCAGGGTGACCAGGTACTCAGGCTCTTTGCCCAGACTGTCCGCGACCACCTGCACGACGGCGAATTGTTCGCACGACTGGGGGGCGAAGAGTTCGTCGTGGTCCTGCCCGGCCAGTCCCCCGAGCAAGGCAGATTCACCGCCGAGCGACTGCGCCGCGCCGTGCAAGAGCTTTACGTGGAACAACGCGGTCAAGTCGCACGTATCACTGTGAGCATCGGCTTGGGCGGTTGCGAAGCCCATGGCAACCTCAGTTCGCTCGACAGCCTGTTGGCGCAAGCCGACCAGGCCCTTTACCAGGCCAAGGCGCAAGGCCGCAACCGAGTGGTGCTGGCGGGCGCGCAGCGCAGGTTCGGCTGAAGGCGTGCTCATAGCGTCCCAGCCTGGCCCGAACAGAGTTGTACAATTTCTACACAATTTAACAAAGCCCGCCGCTCGTCTGGCTTGCAGCGATTTATCCACAGACCTACCCACGATTTTTGTGGACAGTTTTTCCACTGCAATACAGCAGCGTCAGGGCAGACGCAACAGCGCCGCATTGGCCTGACGGACCAGCTCGATCCACTGCCTGGCATTGATCACACCCGAATGCTCCAGAGCCTCGGCGCTGCGCAGCGCCTGGTCATAATCCTCTTCTTGCAGAACACCTTCGCTCAGAAAACGGCTACGCCACTCCAGCATCGCTGTAGTGCCCTTCTTGCATTCCATGTATAGCTCAACTCCACGGCAAATGGCCAGCACGACGTGTGGCCGGGGGGGTAAAAGGCGGCGGAGGTTACACGAGCGACTGTGACTTGAGGGCCATCAGCGCGGACCGTTGGTCAATGAACATGACCGATCGGTCACGATAGCCGACGCAGAGGGGTTGGGGTCCGGAGCGGGCGCCACGGACCTGACGGGAGGTGCGGTTTTCAGCTTGGCGGGATGGTACCCAGAAGCCCGATCAGAATCGTAAGCAACAGAAAACCACCCAGGAAAGCAGCAAGCTTGATCATGATGACCTCATTCAGCAATGGCGGCACGGCAGGCATACAAGGCCCAGCGCACGCCGCTGAAGGCTGGGCTCCGGCGGTATTGTCGAGTGGCGGCTGATATGTAAACAGATTCAGATTGGAGGGAAAAAAGCAGATCAGATGATTGGCTGATCAGAACTCCATCACCATCTCATCCCACGCCATGCCGCCGTGGTCCGAGGTGGAAGGCCTGACGTAGCGATAGCCCATGCGTTCGTAAAGCCCCACATGCCGCTCCTTGCACATCAGGTGAATGCTACGCTTGCCCGCCTCGCGCATCTGCACCACGAACCGATCCATCATCATCAACGCCAGACCGCGGCCTTGCTGTGCCGGGTCGATTACCACCGACATGATGACCACGTTCGGGGCCAGCGGGTCGTGGCCTACGAGTTCCTTGAAGGCCTCGTCAGACATCACCACCTCATGCGCGCAGCCGCAATTGATGAAACCAATGACCCTGCCATCCAGCTCCATCACCAGGAAACCTTCCGGGTACAGGGCAATGCGCGTGGCGATCTTTTCGAGCGTCGCCGCTTCGTCGCCTTCATAGGCGGTGGTTTCGATTTCGAAGCAGCGGGCCGCGTCCTGGGGGGTGGCCTGGCGAAAAACGGGAGTATTCATGTCGGTCATCCGAGCGCTGGGCACCTGCATGGGTGCCCGTGGTGAACTGGCTTCAGGATGATACAAGGGATCAAGGCCGGGGCACGATCATTCCGGCAGCTTCTTGCCGTCCTCGGTCGTGCCTTCCTGTTTTGCCGTGCGCTGCGCCGTGGTCTTCTGATCATTGGGCGACTGGGGATCGGGCCTGAGCGCATCGTTATCGCGCTCAACCTCGCCCTGCGTGTGCTGGGACGGCGTGCTGCCTGTGTCTTTGTTCATGTCGGATCTCCGCAACTGGCTGTAGTGCTTCGATCCAAGGCCGACGCAGGAGGTTCAATCGTCGGCCTTCCGCGAGTCAGAACCTAGCTGGTACACCTGAGCTGAGTAGCCATGGCAGGCACACGCCGCGGGACATGCGGCACACACTCACCGGCGATCTTCCTCGCCCGCCCAACACCCCAGGCCAGCGCGCGGGTCATGGACTCCCCGGGACGGGTGTCATGAGCCTCCTCGTGCAATGCCATGCCGGATGCGGCATACACGCCGATGAACATCTGCGTCGCCCCCGTACGCGACAGGCGCACCTGGACATCGATATGCGTGCCATCGTCGAAAGTTTCATCGTGCGTACGATGGTGAAGTGTTGGATCTGCCCATGACCAGAAACGGTCCCCACGAATTCTCATTCAGACCCTCCTACGACTTTTGTCTTGTTGATCTTGTCCGCACAGCAACAGTAGCGGAACTGTGGCGCTTGGCAATGGTCGGGGGCAGAATCGGAGGGGTATCGGATGATCGGTGCGGATACTTGGACACAAGCTTTTTGAGCGCACAGCTTTTATCAGAACAGAACTGCAGACTTGCCGGGTCCAGGGCTGGTGATGGTGGAACTCTACAGCTTCATCGCCCGCCCTCGTGGAGTTCCCGCAGGACCGCTTCAAAAATCGATGTTATCGAGCTCCAGATCGATTGCCCTTTCTGCGGCGAGAGCCTTTTGTGTCGCAAATCCATAATTGATGTACAAGTCCTGGATGGTCAGCCCAGGCGCCCCCTCGTGGAATTCGATACAACGCTTCAAGGCATGCTTGATGGCCCCATGGGCCAGGACGTGATCCGCCGCGTCCGGCCCGTCAGTTTGAGAGATTCTCTGCTCGATCGCCTCAATCGCCAAAAGCTTCTCTCTTGCTGCTGCCAGGCCGTAACTGCCCGTTTCCGGAATCTTTGCCCACCAATGGTCGACTAACAGACTCTTCATAACAGCACCTCACTCCGGCCCAATGCCGGTTAATGGGTAATAGCTCATGGCGGACCAGATTGCCACTATGCGGGCGGCTATAACAGGCCCCGTCCCTCGGCTGATGCCCTCTCGCGCTCGACGCCATCACTGTCAATTGACTAAGATCGCGCCTTTAACGTTTCAGCGTGTTTCGAAAAAGGAATCTGATGTCTATTCATGAAGCGCCACCGCTCGCCGTCCCGAAGAGCGCTGTCGTCAAGATGGAAGCCGCCATGGCGTTGGGTAGCTTTGCCATTGGCACTGGCGAATTCGCCATCATGGGCCTGATGCCCGATATCGCCACCAACCTGCAGTTGAGCGAGCCTCAGGTAGGCCACGCCATCAGTGCCTATGCCCTGGGCGTGATGGTCGGTGCGCCGACGCTGGCGATCCTGGGCGCGAAGCTCCTGCGCAAGCACATGCTTCTGCTGTTGATGGCGCTGTATGCCCTCGGCAACCTGGCGACCGCATTCGCCCCGTCTTACTCAGGCCTGATCGCATTCCGGTTCATCAGCGGGCTTCCCCATGGTGCGTATTTCGGTATCGCCGCGGTGGTTGCCTCGAGCATGGTGCCGACCAACCAGCGAGCCGGCGCCGTGGCACGGGTGATGATGGGCCTTACCCTGGCCATGCTCCTGGGCAACCCGGTGGCGACCTACCTGGGCCAGTTCTTCGGCTGGCGGTCCGCATTTGTCCTGGTAGGCGCGATCGCACTGTGCACCATAGGGCTCGTATGGCGCTTCGTTCCGCAACGCCACGATGAGGCGCGCAGCGATCCGCGCAAGGAGCTGCAGGCGTTTCGCCTGCCGCAGGTGTGGATGGCGCTCGCCATCGCCTCCATCGGTTTCGCCGGCATGTTCTGCGTATTCAGCTACCTGGCCCCGACCATCCTCGAGGTCACCAAGGCATCACCGCAGTGGATTCCAGTCGCCCTGGCGGCGTTCGGTGTGGGCGGGATCATCGGCAACATTGCCGGCGGCAAGCTGTTCGACCGGCTGCAGTTCCGTGCGGTAGGACTGGTGCTGGTGTGGTCGATAGCAGTGCTCGCGCTCTTCCCCTTCGCTGCCAGTTCGCAGTGGGGAATCCTGCTGAGCATCGGCCTGGTCGGCACCATGATCGCACTGGCCGCCCCCCTGCAGATCCGTTTGATGGACATCGCCCACGAGGCCCCGAGCCTGGCAGCCGCGTCGAACCATGCGGCGTTCAACCTGGCCAATGCGCTTGGTCCTTGGTTTGGCGGCATGGCAATTGCCTCGGGGTACGGCTGGACCAGCACCGGCTACATCGGCGCGGCCACTGCGCTGGCCGGACTGGGGCTCTATCTGGTGGCCAGGCGGATGAAGGGCGGAGACTGAATCGAGGCAAAGTCCCTCCCGATACAGCCGCGAGTACGGACGCCAGTCCGGCCTTCCTCCGAAATGCGATATAGCCGAGCTGCGGCGCAGTGCCGGGCGCCGTCGAGGGTCCGGCACGAGCTTGCAGGATCAGGCAAGCAACCGACCGATATACGCTATCCCACCCGATGGGAGGGCGTGGAAAATGGCTTCACACATCTCAGCAGCGGAGAATCCCATGTCGATAAAAGCCTACGGTGCCCATGCGGGCGACAAGCCCCTTGAGCCGATGGACATCAAGCGTCGCGCCACGGGTGCGCATGACGTGCAGATCGATATCGCCTACTGCGGCATCTGCCACTCGGACCTCCATCAGGTCCGGGCCGAGTGGGCAGGCACGCAATTTCCATGCGTACCCGGGCACGAGATCGTGGGTCGGGTGGCTGCAGTGGGGTCGCATGTCAGTGACTTCGCCATTGGTGATCTGGTAGGTGTCGGTTGTATCGTGGACAGCTGCAAGCATTGCCAGGATTGTGAAGAAGGGCTGGAAAACTATTGCGATGGCATGATCGGGACCTACAACTTCCCTACCCCTGACGAGCCAGGCTGGACGCTCGGTGGCTACTCGCAAGAGATCGTGGTGCATGAACGCTATGTGTTGCGGATCCGCCACCCTGAACAGCAGCTGGCCGCAGTGGCGCCCCTGCTGTGCGCGGGTATCACGACGTACTCTCCGCTTCGCCACTGGAAGGTGGGTCCTGGGAAGAAAGTCGGGGTCGTCGGCATCGGCGGCCTGGGCCACATGGGCATCAAGCTGGCCCATGCCATGGGTGCGCACGTCGTTGCTTTCACCACCTCCGAATCCAAGCGCGAAGCTGCCAGGGAACTGGGTGCCGACGAGGTCGTGGTGTCGCGCAATGCAGACGAAATGGCGGCTCATACCAAGAGCTTCGACCTGATTCTGAATACCGTGGCGGCCCCCCATGACCTCGACGCACTGCTCGTCCTGCTCAAGCGTGACGGCACCATGGCCCTGGTCGGCGCGCCCGCGACACCGCATCCGACTCCGAATGTCTTCAACTTCATCATGAAGCGGCGCTCGCTGGCAGGTTCCATGATTGGCGGCATCGCCGAGACTCAGGAGATGCTGGATTTCTGTGCCGAGCACAACATCGTTTCCGAAATTGAAATGGTGCGTGCAGACGAAATCAACGCCAGCTATGAGCGGATGCTCAAGGGCGATGTGAAGTACCGGTTCGTTATCGACAACAGTACGCTGACCGCCTGAGGCATATTGGCCTGTTGGCACTACGGGAGCGATGGCTGCGTTTAGCGCCGTCGCTTGCCTTGCGACAGTCATCCGGCCAAGGAGGGTCGCTGCGAGCTTCATGCCACTCACCCCCTCCGCCTGAACTTTGCTGCATCTTTTGGCTTTACCTGCACAGGCCTCTCGACAATCACGCCTCTGCAGGAGTCCATCATCATGAGAGCATTGACCTACCACGGTGCAAACGATGTCAGGGTTGATACTGTCCCTGACCCGACTATTCAGGCCACGGACGACATCATCCTGAGGGTTTCGGATCTCCATCTCTACCGGGGCAAGATCCCCGCGACGGAGCATGGCGATATCTTCGGCCATGAATTCATGGGCGTGGTCGAAGACACTGGCAGCGCCGTCACCCACCTCAAGCGCGGGGACCGGGTGGTGATCCCCTTCGTGATCGCCTGCGGCAGCTGCTTCTTCTGCCAGCACGACCTCTTTGCGGCTTGCGAAACCACCAACACGGGACGCGGCGCAATCATCAACAAGAAAGCGATACCACCAGGCGCGGCGTTGTTCGGCTTTAGCCACCTGTATGGTGGCATTCCCGGGGGCCAGGCTGACTATGTCCGCGTGCCTCAGGCCAATGTTGGCGCATTCAAGGTGCCCACGGCCCTGCCGGATGAGAAAGTGCTGTTCCTTTCCGACATCCTGCCCACTGCCTGGCAGGCCGTCATCAATGCGGAAGTCGGGCAGGGTTCGAGCTTGGCGATCTACGGCGCCGGGCCCGTTGGCCTGCTGAGCGCCGCGTGCGCGCAGATGCTGGGCGCCCAGACCATCTTCATGGTCGACGACAACGATTATCGACTGGCCTACGCCCGCGACGCCTACGGTGTGATCCCGATCAACTTCGAGAAGGACGACGACCCTGCGGATAGCATCATCCGCCAGACGCCGGGTATGCGCGGTGTCGACGCGGTGATCGATGCGGTCGGTTTCGAAGCCAAGGGCAGCACCACCGAAACAGTGCTGACTACCCTCAAGCTCGAAGGAAGCAGCGGCAAGGCCCTGCGCCAGGCCATCGCTGCCGTGCGCCGCGGCGGTATCGTGAGCGTACCGGGCGTCTACGCCGGCTTCATTCATGCCTTCATGTTCGGCGACGCGTTCGACAAAGGCCTGACCTTCAAGATGGGCCAGACCCACGTGCACAAGTATCTGCCCGAGCTGCTTGAGCATATCGAGGCCGGGCGGCTGCGGCCGGAGACGATCATCACCCACCGTATGGCCCTGGAAGATGCGGCCAAGGGGTACAAGATGTTTGATCAGAAGCAAGATGACTGCCGCAAGGTCATTCTTGTCCCTGGCGCCGCCGCGGATATCAAGGCCTGATCAGGAGTCACACACGGTGTAAAACTTGAATGCGGGACGAGCTGCGGTTATTCAGTCACCTCGACTGGAACGCAGCCCCTAGAGTTTGAACCGTACTCGAATAGTGCTTTTCTCCAAGGCTTCACCCACGGTGACCGCCGCGTTCCCATAGCCGGAGTAGCTTTTCACCAACCTCATACCCAGGCCAGTGCCGGTAGGCTTGGGATACGACTCAGGGAAGCCATCCCCCTGGTCGGAGACCGTGATAAGCGCATGATCGACCGCTTCCTTCACACTGACGCTGATAGTACCTTTGCCGTACTTCAACGAGTTGGTGATCAGCTCGGAAATCACCAGGCCAAGCGGGGCCATTCGCTCGGGCGGCAGAATGAAGGGGTCAGCCTCCAGGAGAATTTCCCGGTCAGCAATGGCCTTGCCCAGATCACCCAGCAGTGAGGCAAGGTAGTCCGATGCGGATACCTGCTGGTTTTCCGCATCTTGATAAAGGCGCTCATGTACGCTGGCGATGGTCACGACTCGGCCTGCGGCCGTCTGCAGCTGGAGCTTGACCGCATCGTCGGCAGCCAGGTTGGCTTGCAGGAGCAATAATGTGTTCACCAGGTGCAAGCTGTTCTTCACCCGATGGTGGATCTCCTCCAGGTGGAAGTCGCTTTCGTTCAATCGACTGTGCTGGGCATCGATCAAGGTCACCAGCTTGACCTCATGCAGGTGACGCTCAGTGATATCCCTGGAGACAGCAATGATCCTGTCCACTTCACCTTCGTTGCCAAAGATTGGCGCCGCGGTAACGTCCCACCATTTTGGCTGCCCTGAAGCCGTGGGGCAGAACCCTTCGAAGCGGGTTGATTCTCCTGCCCTCACTTTCTCTATTGCGTCCAGCACCGCGTTGCGCGATTCATCAGGCCATAGCTGCGACCACGGCTGACCCTGCACATGCGCAAGTTCACCGATATGCATCAGGCACATGCCCGCCTCGTTCATGAACTCGACCTCGCCGCTTCTTGCGAGGATCTTCACGCAATCCGGACTGGCATTAAGCACACTCTCCGAGTACAGGTTCGGTCTTTCACCCTCGGCGTCCGCTGACATTCTTTCGACCGACATGGCGATGACGTTCGAGATGCCCTCCATGAATACCAGGTCACTCTCGATGAAGTCCTCACCGTCGCCGCTGTCTGCTTCCAACACACCAAAGGGCGTCGACACCCCGCGAATCGGAACGTTGATAGCGCGCTCGATGCCATATTTCTTGAGCAGCGAGGGCGTTCTGAAACGATTTTCCTTACCGAGATGGTTTGAGAGTACCGGGCGATTGGTGGCGATGGCATAGCCCGCCGGGCTGGCTTCATCATTACCTACCCGCGCGTGTCCGATATCGGAATTGTCCCAGCCTACCCCGTGGGAAAGGACGAACTCGTCCGCATCCGATACCGGCGTGAGCACCTTGGCGAACCGGGTTTCCATGCCTTGGGCAACGGTGGAGCACGCCTGTGTCAGTAACTCATGCAGGCTCGAAATCCGGAGGGAAGCCACTCCGAACCCCACAACAAGCTCGTGCTGTTTCCGAAGCCTGGCGTGAGACCGTTGCAACGCATTGCGGATGATTTCTTCTGGGGAATTCTGTTGCATCGGTGAATCCAGGCTGTCGCGGTAGGAAGCGGCTGCTCGACGTTCGTGAGCGCCCGCCAGCGGGCTCCAGCGGTAGCAGGGAGCCGTTTGCGGGATAATCTCATAGTCATACTAAAGAAAGTATCACCAAGCGTTTTGGACAGCATTCTTGGAGTGGCGACGCTATGGCTCAGTGCAAGCCTGCTGTGCTTCAGAGCTTCTGTTGCAGGAACGGCTATTTCGCTGGCAAGTCGCACAGATCAAGAGCGGATGTAGCCGCGAACACCGGCGAAGCCAGTGCCAGATACCGCGCCAGCCTCTTCGCGGCTGAAGCCAGAGGTACGGCAGCGACCTCAGGCTTGCGCTAAGCCTCTAGGCTGGGTCACCAGCGAAGAATCCAACTCAGTTTCGGATCAGTGCACCGCCCGCACCCGACTCAGCGCCATCTCTACCAGACTGTGAACATTTTCAATCTCATGCATGGCAGCCAAGGTCATCACCCGCCCGGCAGGTTTGGGATGGAGCAGCACCGTCTGTTGCGCGACGGTCAGGGCGCAGACCGGGCATTCCGGGGTCTGGAGAAGCAAGGCTTCAATGGAGGGAGGTGTATCGGTGGTTTCGGTGGACCTGCAACGATCTGATGCTGGCAATGCCCGTTCATGAAGTAGCGTCGACAAGCTCATCCCAACGCCTCCGCAGACGAGGCCTGAGTCAACGTCGTCCATTCATGAACTAGGATTGACCTAGGCGGTCAACTCATGATTCAAGGGATTGCCACAGGATGGGGGAAACGAATGGTCTCGTTTGATCTGCAACGGATGTTGTTGGGCGAGTTTCCGTTGACCTTTCTCCTGGAGGTCGCCTTCAGGGTATTTGCAGCCTTCGCAGCCGTGTTCTTCTTCCTCAAGTTCAGCGGTCGTCGCGGAATCAAACAGCTCTCCCGCTTTGAACTCGTAGTCATTCTTACGCTTGGCTCTGCCGCAGGCGATGTCACTTTCTACGAAGACGTGCCACTGCTCCCCGTGGCCCTCGTGTTCCTCACGCTCCTGCTGCTTTACCGCGGCACTGTCTACCTCATGACGCGAAGCAAGGCGTGCGAAGCCTGGATCGATGGATTGCCAATAACAGTGGTGAAGGATGGGATGTACGAAATCCACTCGCTGCGCAATTTGAATATCTCATCGAATGAGCTGTTCATGGAGATGCGACAGCAGGGCGTGGAACACCTGGGTCAGGTTCGACTCGGCCTGTTGGAAACTGATGGCGACGTCAGCTTGTATTTTTATGGTCCCGAGGACACCCGCCCCGGGCTGTCGGTGCTGCCTGACGAGCACCGGCCTGAATATGCATCACCCCCCAGTGCGGGCTTGTATTGCTGCGCGAGTTGCGGCTTCCCGACCTACCATGAGGCCCAAGATTCTATCTCGTGCCACCGATGCGACCATGATGTGTGGTCACCGGCGCTGGACACTCTTCGCAACCGGTGATCAACCGATTAAAGGCGCCTTTCGGCGCCAGCTCCCTTCCGTTGCCAGCCATCGACAGCTGAGCTCAGTTGGCAGGTAACAATCACTGCCCTGCCCCTATCTAGATCGACTCCCCATCGTCCTCGATGTCCTCCTCCGCCTCTGCCGCATCAGTGGCATCAGCGTCATTCAAAGGCGGCGACGACGGCTTTTCCGGATCGTTGATGAAAGGGACGCCGCTAGGGCCCTGCTCTTCAAGTCCTTCGGTTTTTGGCTGCATGATGGATCCTCCAAGTGATGTGATTTGGAAGGCGCACCGCTTTCAAGGTTCAGTAAATTGGGTAGTAAGATCATTTTTCACGCTCAGTTAAAGCCGTCTCTCTGCCAGCCGATAAACAGGCGCCAAACCACAATTTTCAGGCTGCCATAATGACTCCGACCGCGTCTCATGAATTCAAGCCAAAGCGCGAGACGTCTAGCGCTAGTTTGGCCAGGGCCTCGCTCCTGGTGCCTACGGGGTTTTTGACGCTGATTCTTCTGATTGCGAGCGCTGTATCGGTCTACTTTGCTCTCGACCTTGACCGCTCAGAGGGGAAGAAGACTGAATTCCTCGCTGCCAAGGCCATTGAATCGCTGTCTGAGCATCTTGTATTGACCACTCGGGACTACGCCTTCTGGGGGGATACTTACAAGAATCTTCACTCCAAGGTTGATACCGACTGGGCGTTTGCGAAGGAGAATCTCGGAACCACGCTGTTTTCGGATTTCGGCATCAACGGCCTTTTCGTTATTGCGCAGTCAGACCAGACAGTCTATTCCGTGATCGATGGGAAGCATTCCACGGTCGCCGCCTCAGATTGGCTTGCGCGACCCGTCGCAGATATTCTGGAGGCGGCCAGGGCGGGAGAAGCGCAAGGCAAGCCGGTGAACACCTTCGTCAACGTCAACGGCACCCTGGTAGTGGTTGCTGCCGCGCCCATCACGCCTGGAACCGACCCAACGGTCGCGCGCGAAGATGGCCAGGCTTCGGTTCTTGTCTTTGCGCAACTGCTCGACAGTGGGCGCCTTGAAGCCCTGGGTAATGACTTTGGGATCAGCCACCTGCGATTTGTAGTCAGCGCCAGCGCAAACGAATCGGGGCTGAAGCTGGGCTACGACGGTAGTGCCGGGGGCGTCATGTGGGACGCGCCGACTCCGGGGCGTGACATGCTTGCATTCATCCTTCCGCTGCTTGGAGTGCTCGGGCTCATCGTCTATTCAATGACCTTCATGGTCTTGCGGCGAACTACGGCGGCTGCCATCTCGCTTGATATGAGTCATGCAGAAGTGGAGCGTAGCCAGAAAGCACTAGGTGTGAGTGAAGCGCGGTTTCGCGACGTTGCGGAGGCAAGTTCCGACTGGATATGGGAGGTTGACAGCGAAGGGCGCTTTACCTACCTCTCTGACCGCTTCGAGATAATTACCGGTCTCCAAGTCAAGTGCTGGCTAGGTGTTGCAATTGATGAGTTGTTTGTCAGTGAGGATGGACCGGTTCTTGACTGGCTTAGCCAGCAGTGCAAAAGCGCGAACGCGTCGTTCGAGGTCACTTGCCAGGATCACTGTAAAGCCAAGCGAATAATACTCGTCACGGCCAAGAGCATGGACGGGAGAGGTTATCGCGGAACTGCAAAGGACATTACTGAGGAGGTCGAAGCCCGCAAGAGAATCGAGTATCTCTCCGAGCATGATGTGCTCACGGGCCTCGCGAACAGAAAGGGCCTGCGCGACTTCCTTGAAGAAAGACTGGTATTTTCAGCGACCAGTACACAGCCGCTAGTGATGCTGAGCATAGACCTTGATCGGTTCAAGCCGGTAAACGACCTGTTAGGTCATGCACTGGGCGATCGTGTCCTCCTTGAGACTGCCCGGCGATTGAAAGACTGTGTGCGCAGCGGAGATCTGGTTGCACGAATAGGTGGGGACGAATTTGTCATAATCGTCACCTCGGCTATCCAGCATGCGGAAATCGAAACTCTCTGCCTCAGATTGATCCACGCCATCGAGCAACCGATTCAACTCGATGAGCAGGACGTTCATATAAGCGCGAGCATAGGGATCGCACTGTCCCCGACCGACGGGTTACAGGCGGCCGAACTCCTTCGATACTCAGACATTGCGCTGTACGAAGCCAAAGCCAGCGGGCGTGGTACCTGGCGATTCTACGCAGGGGCCATGAATGCCCGGATCATAGAGCGCAGGCGTCTGGAAAGCGATCTTCGCTACGGCATCAAGAATGGCGAATTGCGCTTGCATTTCCAGCCTCGTTATCGTCTCTGCGATGGACGCATCGTAGGCGCGGAAGCACTGGTTCGCTGGCAACACCCGGATCGAGGCCTGGTGTCTCCGGACACGTTCATCCCGATAGCCGAGCAGACCGGGCTCATCACCTCGCTGAGTGACTGGGTGCTGCACGCTGCATGCGCCAGCGCACTCGATTGGCCCGAGGATCTGTTTGTTTCAGTGAATCTGTCCTCCAAGGACTTCCAGTCAGAGCAATTGATCGAGCGTGTGGGAGCCGTGCTGTCGCGCTCAGGCCTGCGGGCTGCGCGCCTGGAGCTTGAACTCACGGAAAGCGTCATGCTCGAGGACGCTGAGGGAGCGCTTGTTATCATGCGCGCACTCAAGGACCTTGGAGTCCGGCTCGCCATGGACGACTTCGGCACAGGGTACTCATCCCTCAGCTACCTGCGGTCATTTCCGTTTGACGGCTTGAAGATAGACAAGAGCTTCGTCAGTCGCCTTGGAGAGACCGAGAGCGATCACTCTATCGTCAAGGCAATCGTCGGACTGGGACATGCTTTGTCGCTCACGGTTACTGCCGAGGGTATTGAAACCGCCGAGCAGTTGGAGCTGTTGAGCTCGCTTACCTGCGATGAAGGACAGGGCTACTACATGAAGCGACCGATGGACGCGGTCAGCTTTCTCGACTGTATGTCGTACCCGGCCCCAGGTAACACCCAACCTGTAAGGTGGCCAGCAGCCGAAACCCCGGTTTAACCGGGGAGGATGTTAGCGGCTATAACGCTTCGTCGCATTATCCGAACTCGACGCGCGCAACGGGTTTCTATCGATGACCTTAATTATCGAGGACACCGCCATGGCAACCCCACAAGAGAATCTACTGGATTGGCTTCGTGATGCCCATGCTATGGAGCAGCAGGCCGAGAAGATGTTACGTGCTCAATCAGAGCGACTGGAACATTATCCAAAGCTCAAGGCGCGGATAGACCAGCATATCGACGAAACGCTGGGTCAGCAGAAGCTCGTCGAGGAATGCCTGACACGCTTGGGTGGCAGTTCATCGACGTTGAAGGACATCACCGGAAAACTGATGGCCTTTGGACAAGCTGTCGGCGGCTCGCTGATGAGCGATGAGGTGATCAAAGGTGCCATGGCCGGTTATGTCTTCGAAAATGTCGAGATCGCTACCTACACAGTACTGATTGCGGCAGCTGAAGCCGCTGGTGATAGCGGAACGAAAGCGGCGTGCGAGAAGATTCTTCCCCAGGAAATCGCCATGGCCGAGTGGCTCCTGCAGCATCTGCCGGAACTCACCCAGGCATTTATCATTCGTTCGGCAGATCCGAAATTGGAGGCGAAAAAGTAACCTGCCCTGCTATTGCGCTCATAGAAGACCCCGCAGACATAAGTTTGCGGGGTTTTCAGAATACGGACGGGGGCTGTGGCTTGCAGATACACCCACTCGATTCCTTCCTAAGCAGCCCTCCTGAGCAGGCCACGATCACCGCCCTCCCCTATCTAGATCGACTCCCCGTCATCCTCGGTTGCATGAGACCCTGGCGTCCTCACCACCCCACCTTCAGGCGTGGATTCATGGACGTTATCAACCAAGTTTTTGCGTAGACGGTGGTACCGCTTTTCGTTGAAGCCACTGGACGACTGCCGTCACATTGGGCGATGCAACTCGCCCTTTCGGGACTACAACGTAATAGCAATCCTTGGGCCGAAACACGAAGGGCTCGATCCTGACAAGCTCGCCGCTATCAATGAAATGATCCACCATACGCCCCCAGCCCAACGCAACCCCATAACCATTGATCGCGGCATGGATGGCATCCGTATACAGGCTACAGCGCAAGTTGATATTGAATTTGGTGGACGACAGCCCATGTTCCTTGAACCAACGAGGCCAAGTCACCCAGCCTTCGGAGGTGGCATCGGTTTCGAGCAACCCTGCGAGGCTCAACTCTTCCAACGATGCTGGCATCGGGTTACGAGCCAACCACGCTGGAGAGCAGACAGGAAACACCTCTTCCTCAAATAACAGAGTGGCCTCGCCGTCGTCCCAATGACCATTTCCGAAACGAATGTCCATGTCAAAATTCGGTGTCCTGAGATCGCCCACGAACATCTGCGTAGCAAGTCTCAGCCTGAAGTGGGGTAGCGCCTCCACAAGCGTGTTCAAACGCGGCATGATCCGAAAAAGGGACATGGCGGCAGTCGACGAAAGAACGATTTCTTCCTTGGCGCTGCCCTGAATCAGCTGATCAAAACCACTTGCAATTTTTTGCAGTGATTCGGAGATAGTCGCGAATAGAATTTCGCCAGACTCGGTCAGATAGATATTTCGGTGCATCCGCTGGAAGAGTTGGACACCGACGTTCTCTTCAAGAATCCTGATCTGCTTGCTGACTGCAGCCTGGGATACTCCCAACTCTTGGCCAGCCAAGGTGAAACTCTTCAACCGCGCCACGGATTCGAACTGCAGCAGAGCAGTCATCGAGGGGATGATTCGACGATATCCCTTCTGCTTCATGCCAGATTCCTGAAATTTCATAATGGTTCCACTACAAGATTTTAGCGAGCTCGCCAAATCGTCGGATCAGTTCTCGTTGACCCGCTAGGCTGGGCCGGATCCCGAGCACATGAAATCAGATTTTACTTGGGGTGGACACAGCGAAATCTCTGCATCGGTGGCTATTTTGAACGCTGCACGCTGTTTTGCCCCAATGGGTTCAACCTCAGGCTATGCATGCATCACCTGAGGCTATACGGAGCATTTTTCAGCGCGCTTCATGGGATAAAAGACTGACTATCCAACAGACTTCAAGGAAGGCCTGCCAGTCAAGCGCTCCAGCATGGTTGCGCAATACCAGTCGTCAAACTGGCAGACACCGTTCTCGGCATTTTCCGAGAAGGGACCTGGCTCGTAGCTTGGTGAAGAAACGCCGGCGTGGGTCCCCTCAACCAGGCGACGATCCTGGTCATTGGTCGCAAGCCAGACCTTGGTAAGACGATCGAGGTCATAGTCCACGCCCTCTACCGCTGATTCAGGTACGAGCCACTTCGTGGTCACGAGAGTCTCACCCGGCCCAACGGGCAGCACTCGGAAACTCAACGCATGGTCGCCCAGGAAGTGATTCCAGGTCGATGGGTAGTTGAAGTACAACAGCGCGCCGATATCAGGTTCACCGCTCTGGTCCAATCGACCGGCAACGGCAGGTTGACCATCCATCGTGTAGCTTACCGCGCCTGCGGAAAGCGGAATACGCGTCATCCGGAAACGACCCAGAGGATCCATGTTCAACCGGCTGGGCATGCCCGCGGCTTCACAGCGGTCCCAGTGAGCCACCAGTTCAGGGTCGTCCTCCCCGCCTACACCTTGCACCGAGAGATTCTCGACGAACGAGTTGAGCAATTCGGGATGGGTGCCGTCGCAGTGGTAGCACTCACGGTTGTTTTCGAACACGAGCTTCCAGTTGCCCTTCTCGATCAAGTTCGACTCGAACGCCACCTTGGCATTTTCGAGGAAGTGGGGCGCGATGAACGGAGCAACGGCGGACCGGAAGCTGGAAAAATCCGGAGCTTTTTCAGCTACGCACACATAGATGTACGTATGAACAACTTCGATATGAACAGGCTTCAACCCGTAGTTCGTGCGATCAAAGTCAGCACCCATGTTGCCTGCGTAAATCAGGTTACCGTCGAGCTCGAACGTCCATTTATGATAGGGGCATACCAGCTTGGCCACCTTGCCGGTGGCGTGCTCGCACACCTTGGCACCACGATGGCGGCAGGCATTGTGGAAAGCCCGTACTTCACCATCCTTGCCACGGACCACGACAACCGGGTAATCACCGATCTGGAGGGTGAAATACTGACCCGCCTTGGGAATTTCGAAACTGTGTCCCGCGAAGATCCAATCTTTATGCCAGATCTGTTCGAGATCCTGACGGTAGACTTCAGGGTCGAGATAGAGCTCACGAGGTAGCACATGGCGAGGCTTGCGCTGTTTGATCAGACTAACGACGGATTCATTGCTGTTCATTATTATCCTCCCTCCCCCAGAGGTCGTCGCCACTGGGTGCAAATGACTGAAAATTCTTCTTGTGGGTAGCCATAACCGGAGCTCAGCGAGTATTTAAAGCCCACCACGGATGCAGAGATGAGTCAGACGTCAAGCTTGCTCAAAGCGTAAGTCATCGCCCGACACCAACTCAAGCTACATTTCCACAGGCAAATCAATAATGGCAGGTTATGAACTGCCGCCTTGGATTTCCACTATGAGAACTTGGACGTCACCCAATCCCTCACACGCCCACACGCCTCCACGTTGTTATTGCTTTCCTTACACGCCAGATAATGAAGACTATTCTGTAGCGTTACTTGCTCGCGAACCGGCCTCACCAACTTACCGGATTCGACCATATCCCCCACGAGCTGATTCCATCCCAGCGCGACACCTTGATGAGACATGACCATGTTCATGATCAGGTTGTAATCATTAGCATGAAAAGTTGGCGGGCTCTCTGTAGCTCGCGCATCGATATCCACGTTCTGGAACGCAAGCCAGACGTTCCAGTCTACATGCTCAGCAACCCCTGACCGACCATACGGGCTCAGGTCCAGCAGCGCTGAATCGCGAAGCCCCTCCAATGTTTCGATACAAGGGTTACGGCTCAAGAATTCAGGAGAACACACGGGATAAATCACGTCGTGGCAAAGGGGGTAAACCTTATATCCTTCCCCGACATGTGAGAACTTGGAAATTACAATGTCCGGTTCGATACCAGGCTCGCGGACCTGAAAATTTTGAGTCGTTATCAGGTTAAGCTCGATATCAGGATGCTTGATTCGGAATTCCTGGATATGGCTAGAGAACCATAACGCCGAAAAGGCGGGAGAGCACGAGATCGTAAGAACATTCTTGCTGGAAGGTGCATGTCGAAACCGCTCAGCAGCCTGTGCTATGTTCACGAACGAAATTTGCGCGGCATCGAAGAACACAGTCCCTTCTGCGGTCAACTCAACGGCGCGACCCACACGGGTGAACAGTGGAGTATCCAAGTACGTTTCCAGCTCGCGAACCTGCCGGCTTATCGCCGCTTGCGAGACGCAGAGTGCCTCCGCAGCGCGGGTAAAGCTCTCGTATTTCGCAGCGACCACGAATGCTTTTACCGCCCGTAACGAAGGCATCTTGAGCAATAGCGTGTCTGGATCAACGTGCCTCTGCAACATTTTTAAAATAGCTCCCCGAACGCTTTACGTAGGACTACCCTCATACTACTCAGTCCCAAAAAAATTACCTCGTACAAAAATTACCTGGCGCATAACTTTTGGTTATGGACGAGACCCCGTGATTTTTGCTAGACATTTCTCTACTTCAGACCCTATTTTATGACAAGGCTTCACCATGCCCGCACGCCTTTTTGGGCAAACTGATAACGCGAAGTTATGCAAACAGGGATGGAAATGTCGTTAGACCGGGATCACATGGCGGTCATATATTGATGCTCAACCTGATGATTCAAACCACCGGTCACTACCAAAGCGCCGCTACTTAATTATTAATTGGTCAAGCATTGGGCTTGAGCTGCTGGGTGTCCCAATGAAAACAATGACAAGAGAATTTAGCCGCACATTCGCCGACCGCAACCTGGGTTTCATGACTCAAGAGCGCTCCCCCCAAAAGACGTCACGTGTAGGTTTTCTCCTGCTCGAGAACTTCTCGTTGCCGTGCTTTACCCAAGCACTGGATGTCCTTGTCACTGCAAACCTGATCTCCCCTGGCGCCGTTCGGGTCCACACGTTCAGCCATGATCATGCCGAGGTGATGAGTGACCTCGGCCTTCCCATCCGCCCCGATACGCCACTGACCGATATTCGCCTGTCCGACCTTGACCTGATGGTCATCTGCGGCGGCTTGCGAACGGCCAGGACGATGCCGAATTGGCTTTCGAGCTTGCTCAAGAACATCTCCAGGCTCCCCATCGCCCTGGGCGGCCTTTGGAATGGCGCCTGGTACCTCGCGGGTGCGGGCCTGCTGGATGGTTATCGCTGCGCCATTCATGCGGAGCAGCGCACCGCACTGGCTGAACGCACTCCCTATGCCAGCGTCTCTCATGAATCTCTCGTGTGTGATCGAAACCGGATGACTTCCGCTACGCCGAACGGCGCATTCGAGATGATGATCCGTTGGCTTGGCTACGGCGCCAGCCCCCAGCTTGCAGACGCCGTTCTGGACACTCTTGACTCCGATCAAAGCAGGTTCCGCAGGCTCCGAAAACCGCAACAGCCCAACGTGAGCAAAGCCCTGCGAGAGGTGATATCCCTGATGGAGTCAAACCTTGAAGAGCCCCTGAGCCCGGATCAACTTTCGCAAGTCGTCAACCTGTCGATAAGGCAGGTCCAGAGACTTTTCAGGGATCAATTGAACACGACGCCACAGAAGTACTATTTCCAGCTCAGGATCACAGAAGCACGCCGGCTCATACAGAACTCCAACGCCTCGATATTTGACGTTTCCATCGCTTGTGGCTTCGTCTCCTGCACCCATTTCAGCAAATCATACAGCGCATTTTTCGGGCATCCACCCTCGAAAGAGCTTCGCTATGAAATCTGACCAGCCGTGTGCTCGCACCGATCCTTAGAACAACAACAATTACCAACCATCGCTCACTGAATTTTCAGGAGGGGTCTCAACCCGACGCATCCGCTGCGTCGCGGCGTCGCGCTGCCAAAAGTCAAAAATCCCGTATCAGGAGACAAAAATGACAAGTCCTCATATCTCGGTAGAAGATGTACCTCTAAGCAAGTTTCACAGGCTACTGACTCTCCGCTCAGGCGGAGGATCCTTCGTAGACGGTTATGTCCTCAGTATCATCGGCGTGGCGTTGGCTCACATCACCGCATCGCTCTCATTGAGCAGCTTCTGGGAAGGCTTGATAGCCGCATCCGCGTTGATCGGCATTTTCTTCGGCGGTTTTCTCGGCGGCCTGCTGACTGATCGCCTGGGCCGCAAGCGCCTATTCTTCGTCGGCCCCACCCTCTTTATTCTCGCCTCCATCGCTCAGTTCTGGACTGAATCCGCTGAAGCAATTTTTATTCTGCGGCTAGTCATCGGCATCGCGGTAGGTATCGAGTACCCCGTCGCCACTTCGCTCCTCGTGGAGTTCATGCCCAGGAAGTATCGCGGTCCTCGCCTGGCGATGTTAACCATCCTCTGGTTTGCAGGCGCTGCGGCGGCTTACATCGTAGGTGAGCTCGTACTGCGCAACGGCGGCGATGAGGCTTGGCGTTGGGTGCTGGCCAGCTCCGCCATCATTGGCCTGGCCCTGTTCATCATCCGCATCGGCACCCCGGAATCGCCACGGTGGCTTTTGAGCAAAGGCCGTGATGCTGAAGCGGAACACGTTATCAAGAGCGTCTACGGCAATGACTTCTCCCTGAACAACCTCCCGGAAGAAAGCCCTAACTACAAGATCAACATCTGGAGCCTCGTGTATTCGGGCTACGCCAAGCGCATGCTGTTCATCATCGTCTTCTGGACGTGCTGCATCATCCCACTGTTCGCCGTGTATGCATTTGCGCCCAGAGTGCTCGCGGCGATGGACGTGAGAGGTGACAGCGCCTCGATCGGCTCGATACTGATCACGTTATTCTTCGTTGCGGGCTGCATCGTGTCGACCCGGCTGATCAATGTCGTCGGCCGCCGCAACCTTCTGCTCTACAGCTTTGCCGTTTCAGGCCTGTCCTTGCTGTGCCTTGGGGCAGCCAACAACAGCGCAGGCATATGGATCCTGGTGTTCTTCGCCATCTACGCGCTGTTCATTGGCGGGGCTCAGGTTCTGACGCTGGTCTATCCGAACGAGATTTTCCCTACAGAGATACGCGCATTCGCGGTCGGCGTTGGCACATCGATCTCTCGCATTGGCGCAGCGGTGGGCACCTACCTCGTGCCTATTTCGCTAGACTCCATCGGCATCGCGCAGACGATGTACATAGCAGCCGGCATCACCTTCTTCGGCTTGCTGCTTTCCTGGATGCTGGCCCCGGAAACACGCTCGCTGAACCTTCAGCAGGCAGCCTCGCTGGGCTAGTGGCTCAACACGTATCGAATCGGAAAGACCTGGGGCTGAAAACCACAGCGACCTGCAGCGACGGTAATCGCCTCGAAGGAAGGGGTTTTACGCGTCACTTGGTAAAATTCCAACGGCACACCATCCTTCGATCGCCCAAGGCAAGATGACAATCGAGCAAGTCGTACGTCTGCTGGGAGACGTTGTCAAGGTAGTCGACGTCGTGGGCATCGGCATTGCAGAACATTTGCCCTGGGACGCACTTGCACTGAAGAGCATGCTCGCCAAGTTGCCACTTCTAGGCACCGGCGAGGAGGACTGAACGTATCGATCTCGCAACTTGAGATTTGGCTCGGACCTCATCGTCACTTCGTCAGAACTGCCCCAGTATCCAGTCCTTTACCTGGCAGCAGGCGTCGTCTTTCTTCTTGTCTTCGCTGAAGCTGAGGAAATGCTGGCTGTCCTTGTGCACCAGCTCTTCTTTCACCGGCCGCACCAATAGCCCTTCCTTGACCAGCGGGTCGACCAGGTAGTGCCAGCCCAGCCCGACGCCCTGCCCCTTCAATGCCAGTTGAACCAGTGAGCAATAGTCGTTGGAATTGAACAACTGGGCCCCCGAAGGCCGCGCGCTGAGGTCGATGCCGTGGTACTCGAACCACATGTGCCAGTCCACATGCTCGGCAATCTGAGAGCGGCCGAACGGACTGAGATTGAGCAGCGCGGTGTTACAGATGCCTGACAGCGATGCCACCTCGGGATGGCGCTGCAGATACTCGGGACTGCACACGGGATAGATCACGTCGTAGGTCAGCGGGAAACAGCTGTAGCCTTCGCGGATCTTCGACAGCTTGTTGACGATGATGTCGGGCTGTACCCCCGGCTCAAGGGTCATGAAGTTCTGGGTTGTAACCACGTTGAGGTCGATATCCGGGTAACTGGCAAAAAACTCGCCCAGGCGCGGCGTCAGCCACAAGCCCGAGAAAGCCTGCGTGCAGCAGATAGTCACCACGCGCTTGCCGTGTTTCTGCCGACGAATGCGCCCCGACACCTGGGATATGTTCGACAGCGAGAGGTGTACCGCATCGAAGAAGATCGAGCCTGCCGCAGTCAGGGTCACCGCACGGCCGCTGCGAGCGAACAGTTCGGCACCCAGAAAATCCTCCAGCTCGCGGATTTGCCGGCTGATCGCGGCCTGGGTAACACACAGCGATTCGGCGGCGCGGGTGAAGTTCTGATATTTCGCGGCGGCGACGAAAGCCTTTACGGCGCGCAACGAGGGCATCTGCAGGAGCGACTGATCGGGCTCCGTATGCTTGACCATGGATGAATTCCTTTTTCCATACCTGAACAAAAGATCATGACGCGGCAGTGCGATGGGCAACGTACAGCAGATTCAGGGTCATCCGGAAGCATCCGCCCTGCAGAAAATACAAAAATCAAGGACCTCGCAGAGGCCCTTGGTTTTTTCATTGTCCAGCGAGGGTCACTCGTCTCCGGCGCGCATCTCCTTGAGCTTCATGTTGGCCTTGGCGCCAATGGTCAGGAAAGGCTGTGGCGGCAGCTGCTTGGGTTGGTCGTAAGCGGACATGATCTTCACCAGTTCGCTGGACACTCCCAGCGCCAGATCTGCCGCGGCAATTCCCGCCGCGCTGGATTTGGACGCGCCCAGCCCGTTGCAGGCGCAGGCGGCGATGATCCCCGGCTCGATCTCGCCAAACAGCGGCACGCTGTTCCAGGTAAGGGCCATCGGCCCGCCCCAGCGGTGCTCCATGCGCAGGCCCTTCAAGGTTGGAAAACGGGTCATGAATTTCTCATCATGCACCCGCCCGGCGCTGTCCACCTGGGCATCGCCGATGGTCAGGCTTGGGTTGTAGGTGTAGCGCCAGCGCACCAGGATGCGGTCCGCGTCACCATCACTGATACGCCGAACGGTCGTGCCCATAGGCAGCGCCGGAGTTGCCGCCCAGGTGCGCTTGCCGGGCAGGCGCCGCGGATCGAACCGCTCGGTCAGCGAGGCGTAGGTGAACACGTGCAAGAGCTGCCGCTTGAAGAAGCCGAAGCTCTGCGCATGACCATTATTGGCAAGAATGATCTTGCCCGCAGTCACCGAACCCTTCGGCGTCTTGACTACCCAGGAGCCGCCGACACTCTTGAACGACAGCGCGGGGGTCCGCTCGTGGATCCGCACCGGTTCGCTGAAAGCATCGGCCATGCGCCGCACATAATCCGCTGGCTGGATCATCACCGTACCCGGCATGAACATTCCGGAGGTGTAGGCCGGACTCCCGGTGACCTCGCCGATTTCCCGGGTATCAAGCAGGGTGTACGGCTCTCCCAGGGCATCCAGTTGCTTGCCGTAGGACAGAATGTGCTCATCACCCTGTACGCCGCGAGCGACGCTGTAGCGCCCGCAGGGATCGAAGACCTCCCGCCCCCAGCCATTCTGCTCGGCGAGCTCGCGGCCAAGGTCGATCGCCGTACGGTACAGCTTGATATCGCGGCGTGCCCGGTCCAGCGAACCGCCGCCCAGCCCCTCGGCCGAGACTTCGTGGGGCAGATCGATGATGAAACCGGAGTTGCGTCCGGAAGCGCCCTCGCCGACGAGTCCGGCTTCGAGGATGACAACCTTGGTGGTCGGGTCCAGGCGCACGAGCTGCCAGGCCGCCGACAAACCGGCGAAGCCGCCGCCGATGATGACGATATCGGCAGTGACCGCCGCCTCCAGTGCTGGATGGCCCGTGCGGCGCGGCAGCATCTCGACCCAGCCGGAGCTGCCGTTGTTCCTGGGCAATTTCGAAGCGACAAACATGATCGATGCTCCCGCTTGCTTAGCGAACGGATTCGCGTTCGATCAGCGGCGCCAGCGCCTCGCGCAGGCGGCTGATCTTGTCGTCCGCCAAACGCGCCAGTGGACGTCGAGGATGGCCGGCGCAATAGCCCATGATCTCGGCACCGGCGTAGACTGACTGGACGTAGTCGCCCTGCCAGATCAGCGACATGACTGGCGCCAATGCGGTCCAGATCTGCCGAACCTGATCCCACTGACCTTCGGCGGCGGCATTGACCAAGTCCACGCAAGTCTTCGGAGCCATGTTTGCCCCGCCCCAGATCAGGCCGGCGGCACCGGCGAACAGCGCGTAGGGAGCCAGTGGATCGGCGCCGTTCATAGTGGGCAAGCCAGTGCGTATCAGCGATGCCTGGGCCGCAAGGTCGCCGCTGCTGTCCTTGACCGAGACGAAATTGGGGATCTCGCTGAGACGCTTGAATAGCACCGGCGTGACTTCGACGCCCACTGCCTGGGGTACGTTGTAGCCAATGATCGGCAGTCCGGCTTCGGACACGGCCGCGTAGAAATCAAGGATTCCCTGGTCGTCGGTCGGCCCCTCGAAGAACGGCGGGAGCACCATCACACCATCGGCGCCACACTCTTTCGCATGACGGGTGCGCTCGACAACATCTTCCACCATCAGCGCGGACGTCTGGGCAATGACCCGGGCGCGTCCGTTGATGACCTTGGCACTGAAGGCCACCAGTTCCTTCGACTCTTCCTTGCTGAGGTAGACATGCATCCCGGTCCCAGAGCTGAGCACGAAGCCATGCACACCGGCGGCGATATAACGCTCGATCAAGGCTTCGCACCGTGCATAGTCAATCTTGCCTTGCGCGTCGAACGGGGTGGTGATGGCCAGGTTCACACCTGAGAACTGGAATGCGGACATTGGATGGCTCCTGTTTTTGTTATCGGCTGGTCGTTCCAGTCGAAGGCACCGAGCGGTGCCGCTCTGTGCAAAAGGTTACGGGGCCATCCAGTTCGGCTACAGCGACATTTAGGGAGATGAAGTGATGAGCTGAGGTTATGTGCGGAGTGTTGCTGCGGTCGGAAGTCGATCCCCAAAATTGCGCCCTCGCTGCGGCAGCAGTATGTTTGGGAAATGCCCTACAAGAAAGGCAAGGTGAAAACCAGACACACCCACTGTTTCGCGTTGAAGCCGGCATTCCTTGCCAGCATGCTCGTGAGCAGGCTTCAGAGCTGATGGTTTATGTGCGGGAAATGACCCTCTCAGGTCTGATGGACATCCAGCGGATTAGCCGAAACCTAAGCACATGAGCTACGACGAACAATGGCCGGCCCTGCGTCCATTGCTTCAAAGGGGCACGCCTGTTAGCAGCCCAGACCAACTTGCCGAGCTGCCACGTAACGTTACTTCACTTCAGCCACGATGACGGCGTCGGAAGTAGTCCACCAAACCTGCCGTGGAAGCATCGTCAGCTGACGACAACTCCCGCCCCATCAATTGCTCATAGACGTTCTTCCCCAGCTCCTTGCCGAGCTCAACGCCCCACTGGTCAAACGAATCGATTCCCCACACGACGCCTTGAACGAAGACCTTGTGCTCATAGAGGGCGACTAAGGCGCCCAGTCGGTTCGGGTTGATCACGTCCATGACCAAAGTGTTGCTGGGACGATTACCCGGAATCACCTTGTGCGGCACAAGCCGCTGAACCTCGCTCTCAGGCATTCCTTGGGCACGTAGCTCATCTTCAGCCTCAGCGTGACTCTTACTCACTATGAGCGCTTGGCTCTGCGAGTCGCGCTCAGGCCTGCGGGCTGCGCGCCTGGAGCTTGAGCTCACGGAAAGCGTCATGCTTGAGGACGCTGAGGGTGCGCTTGCATCATGCGCGCACTCAAGGACCTTGGCGTCCGGCTCGCCATGGAAGACTTCGGCACAGGTTCCTCATCCCCCTATGCACCTTTCCCTATGCACCGTGTAGGCAGGATTTATCCAGGCACCCGAACCATTCATCCGCTTTATTTGTAACGAAAGCTTACTGAAAGCTTGGGGTGAAAATCTGCGGTCATGTCTCTCGCCCCGCATCGAGAGGTTCTGCCGAAGAGCAGCCTATTCCAATTACAAGAGAGCGGCTTCCATGAACAAGCAATCAAATGATGAGATTGAAAAATCGACAATGCGCAAACTGGGGTTTCGCCTGATTCCCTTTCTCGTGCTCTGTTATTTCATCGCCTACATTGATCGAGTCAATATTGGTTTCGCCGCCCTGACCATGAACCAGGACATCGGCCTGACGGCCAGTGCCTTCGGGTTCGGCGCTACGCTGTTCTTCGTTGCTTATGTCCTTTGCGAAATGCCCAGCAACATGGCCATGGAGCGTTTCGGTGCCCGCCGGTGGATCGCGCGCATCATGATCACGTGGGGCATCGTCGGTTTCTGCTCGTCATTTGCAGTCGGCCCGATCTCCTATTCTGTTTCCCGCTTCCTCCTCGGGGCGGCAGAAGCCGGCTTCTTTCCAGGCGTCATCCTTTACCTCTCGCAATGCATCCCCAAAGCGTACATGGCTCGAATCATTGCGATATTCATGGTGGCTATTCCACTGTCCAACTTCATCGGCTCGCCGTTGTCGGCTCTGCTGTTGAAAATGGATGGTGTGGCAGACTTCGCCGGTTGGCAGTGGCTGCTGATGCTTGAAGCACTGCCTGCGATCATTCTGGGATTGCTGGCTTTGAAGGTGTTGCCTAATCGGCCGAGCGAAGCCAAATGGCTGACTCAACAGGAACAGGATTGGCTGAGCGGACAGTTGACCAAAGAACGGGCTGCTCGCGAAAGCACTGCGCAGAAACACCCTCACAGCGTGAGCGGCATGCTCAAGGCGGTGTTCACCAATAAGTACATCTGGGTGCTGTCGGTGATCTACATGGGCAGTTCGGCAACCAGCAATACCCTCTCATTGTGGATGCCGCAGATTCTGAAATCCTTCCACCTGTCCAACATGCAAACCGGCCTGTTGAACATGATCCCTTTCGGCATCGCCGCAGTCTTCATGATTTACTGGGGAATGCGTGCGGACAAAAGCGGGGAACGGATCAAGGCCACCGCCATTCCGCTAGCCATTACTGCGGTGAGTTTCGCAGCCACGTTGTTCACGGATTCACTGACCATCACGCTGGTACTGCTGACGCTCGTATTGATGGGTAACTACGCAATCAAGGGCCCGTTCTGGGCACTGTGCTCCGAAACCCTGCCGCCGGCGACCTTGGCAACCGGGATTGCAGCGATCAACACCTTTGCCCACTTGGGCACTGGCGCAATGAGTTCCATCATCGGAGTACTGCGTGACCAGACCGGTAGTTTTCCAATGGCGCTGATGCCGCTGTGCGCGTTGACCGCTACCGGTTCGCTGTTGGTGTTTCTGGTGGGCAAACAGAACCGTCGTGTGGCGCAAGTCTCCGCTATCACCAGCTAAATAAGCTGCATGAAGAGGCTCGACATTGGCGAGCCTCTTTGTTTCATAGTGACCGGATTGATCAAACGACGGCTATTGGCCCACTACGCGCTCAACGCTCAATCCAAACCTGCGACAATGCTGCCTCTTCGGGCTTCGCACCTTGCGTGGCAGACGTTCAGGTAGCGAATAACCTTCGCGGGGAGCCGTCACATTGGAACTGAGACAACTGCGCTATTTCGTAAAAATCATTGAGCTTGGCAGCCTGGGACGTGCGGCACTGGAACTGGAAGTTGGTGTGTCAGCCCTCAGTCAGCAAATCTCCAAGCTGGAAAGCGAACTGTGCACTCGCCTCCTGAATCGAACCTCCACCGGAGTCACCCCGACCAGCGCCGGATTTGCATTCTTACACCATGCCCAATTGACGCTGCGCCAGGCCGAAAACGCAATCATGGCCGTCCATCGCGGGCGAATGAGCGGTTATGTCAGCGTTGGCTTACCACCGACTACCGCAACGGTGCTCGCGTTGCCGTTGATCAACGCCATGCGTTCGCGTTATCCGGACATACAACTGCATCTGGTCGAAATGCTTTCCGGCCACTTGGCGGCGCAGCTCAACGCACGGCAAATTGACTTGGCCGTCCTGTTCCAGCTCGAAGGGGGCAAACGCTGGAGCGTGACTCCGCTGCTGGATGAAAAACTGTTTGTCATTGCATCGCCCAGCCTGCCTCAAGCGCCTTCCGGTGACGATGTGCAGTTAGCCAACCTCGGCGGCCTGCCGCTGGTGATGCCCAGCGCGCAACATGGATTGCGCTCGGCATTGATGAGCGCGTTCGAACGGGTCGGGCTAACACCCAATGTCATTATGGAAGTCGACGGTCTCGCTGTTTTGATGAACGCCGTTCGGGCGGGTCATGCGGCAACCATACAACCGGGGGCGGCCGCTGCATTGAAAGACGGGTCCGGACTTACAGTGATCAGGATTGCCGATCCCCATGTGGGACGGCGTAATCTCCTGGCGACGCTGGCTGACGACGAACTCTCTCCGGCGGCGCTGGCAACGCGGTTGGTCATCGTCGATGTGGCGCGACAGTTGGTCGTCGACAAACAGTGGCCTGGAGCGACGTGGATAGAGGGGGAAGACGCGTAATCCTCCTTCAACCCCGGACACAAAACTCTCTCCTGAAGGCAGAGCCTTTAGAAAAACTAAACACCCCGTGTCAAATGCGGCCTTTCGGCCATTCCTTGGCCACCCTATCGTCCTCCCCACCCGCAAGGAGCACTTTGTTCCCGCTTCCTTGCCAATCGAGGAGCGATGATGATCGATGTCTTAATCATAGGGGGAGGCAACGCTGCCTTGTGCGCCGCTCTGATGGCGCGCGAAGCGGGCGCCAGCGTGATGCTGCTGGAAGCCTCTCCGAAAATCTGGCGCGGTGGCAACTCCCAACACACCCGTAACCTGCGGTGCATGCACGACGAACCGCAGGACGTGCTGATCGATGCCTATCCAGAAGAAGAATACTGGCAAGACCTGTTGAAAGTCACCGGTGGCCTCACCGATGAGAAACTTGCACGCATTGCAATTCGGGCATCGTCTTCTTGCCGCGATTGGATGCGTTCACACGGTGTGCATTTCCAGCCACCGCTGTCCGGCGCGCTACACGTGGCGCGGACCAATGCATTTTTCATGGGCGGCGGCAAAGCGCTGGTCAATGCATATTTTCGCAGCGCCGAGCGCCTGGGCGTAAAAATTCGTTACAACACACAAGTAACAGACATCGAGTTGGACGAGGGGAAATTCGTCGCCGCCCATGTCGCCGAACATGAGGTAGAGGGTCAACGTTTCCCCGCAGAACGTATTGAAGCACGGGCCTGCGTGTTGGCGGCCGGGGGCTTCGAGTCCAACCGTGAATGGCTGCGCGAAGCCTGGGGTCAGAATGAACGCGGCGAATGGCCATCGGACAATTTCCTGATCCGGGGCACCCGATTCAACACCGGCATTCTGCTACGGCGCATGCTCGACCTTGGTGCAGATGCGATCGGCGATCCGACGCAAGCACACATGGTCGCGATTGATGCTCGCGCACCGCTCTACGACGGCGGAATCTGTACCCGAATCGACTGCGTATCGCTTGGTGTGGTGGTCAATCGTGATGGCGAACGTTTCTATGACGAAGGTGAGGATTTCTGGCCAAAACGTTATGCGATCTGGGGGCGTCTGGTAGCCGGACAACCCGGTCAGCAGGCGTATTCGATCATCGACCAACAAGCCATCGGCCGCTTCATGCCGCCGGTCTTTCCCGGAACCACCGCCAATACTCTGCAAGACCTTGCCCGCCAGTTGAAGCTGCCTCAAGAAAAATTCGTCAAGACTGTCGAGGACTACAACAGCGCCTGCCGCGTCGGCACGTTCGACCACACAGCGTTGGACGACTGTTACACCCAAGGACTGCAGCCCGCCAAGACCCATTGGGCGCGGCCATTGGTAAAACCACCTTTCTACGCCTACCCGCTCAAACCGGGTGTCACGTTCACCTACCTCGGCCTCGCCACCGACGAAACCGCTGCCGTGCATTTCAACGGCAAAGCGAGCCCCAACCTGTTCGTCGCTGGAGAAATGATGGCCGGCAATGTTCTGGGCAAGGGCTACACCGCCGGCATCGGCATGGCCATCGGTACTGCGTTTGGCCGTATCGCCGGTGTGCAGGCGGCCGCTTCGGTGGGCTTTGGCGCTTCATCTGCAAACACGGAGTCTCGACATGCAAATGTTTGATCCCCAAGCGTCGGGCGGGTTGATCTCAGTGCTGAATCTTGTCGAAAGTGAAGTCCAGCGGCAGATGACCATCTGCAACGCCTGCCGTTATTGCGAAGGCTTTTGCGCGGTATTTCCGGCGATGACCCGGCGCTTGGAATTCACTCAAGCCGATATCCATTACCTGGCGAACTTGTGCCATAACTGCGGCGCGTGCCTGCACGCCTGTCAGTACGCCGCCCCACACGAATTCGACGTCAACATACCCAAAGCCATGGCCAAAGTGCGCTTGGACACTTACGCCGAATATGCCTGGCCGCAAGTGATGGGCAGGTTGTACCAGCGCAACGGCCTGACCCTGGCGCTGGCTTCCGGCGCGGGACTAGCCTTGTTTTTATGCCTGACCCTGATGCTCATGGGCAACCTGTTCACGGCCATTCCTGGGGGCAACTTCTACAGGATTTTCCCGCATAACACCCTGGCGCTGATGTTCGGCGCGGTATTCGGCTTTGCGGTCCTTGCCCTGACCATGGGAGTACGGCGCTTCTGGCGCAACGTTTCACCGGTGGCCGCGCCACTGCCATTGAAAACGTCCGCTGCATTGGAGGCGACGGCCAACGTCGCGAAGCTCAAATACCTGGACGGCGGCCATGGCAAGGGCTGCAACAATGCCGACGATCGATTCACCCTGTGGCGACGCCGATTCCACCACCTGACCTTCTACGGCTTCATGCTGTGCTTCGCCGCAACCAGTGTCGCCACGCTCTTTCACTATCTGCTGAAGTGGTCGGCGCCTTATCCGATCTTCAGCTTGCCGGTGATGTTGGGTATTGCTGGTGGCATTGGCCTGCTGATCGGTCCGGCAGGTCTTCTCTGGCTGAACCTGCGTCGCAGCCCTGCGCATGGCGATGAGCATCAGAAACCCATGGATCGCGGCTTCATCGCGCTGCTGTTTCTGGTCAGCGCAAGCGGCCTGGCGCTACTGGCATTCCGAGAAACCAGCGCCTTGGGCTTGTTGTTGGCGATCCATCTCGGCCTGGTCATGGCGTTTTTCCTGACCATGCCCTACAGCAAATTTGCCCATGGAATATTCCGCAGCGCAGCGCTGCTCAAACACGCCATCGAGAAGCGTCAACCCAACCCGATCAACGCCGGCAGCGACTGACGGTTCAAGCACGCATTCCAAAAACAATAGTGAGCATAACGGTAGCCATGATGAAAACGACAACGGCAACAACCCGAGCCAAGGGGTCCAAAGTTGGCGCCATCTTGCGGGTCACCAGCGGTAACTTTCTAGAGCAATTCGACTTCTTCCTGTTTGGGTTCTACGCGACCTACATCTCCCAGACTTTCTTTCCAGCCACCAGTGAGTTCGCCTCGCTGATGATGACCTTCGCGGTATTCGGCTCAGGATTCCTGATGCGTCCGTTAGGCGCCATTGTGCTGGGGGCATACATCGACAAGGTGGGCCGTCGCAAGGGACTGATCGTGACGCTGTCGATCATGGCCGCCGGTACCGTATTGATCGCCCTGGTGCCGGGCTATGCCGCCATCGGCGTGGCGGCACCGATCCTGGTGTTGTTGGGCAGGCTGCTACAGGGCTTCTCCGCCGGCGCGGAAATGGGCGGTGTTTCCGTGTATCTGGCGGAAATTTCCACCCCCGGTCACACCGGTTTCTACACCAGTTGGCAATCGGCCAGCCAACAGGTGGCAATCGTCGTCGCGGCAGCGTTGGGCTACACGATCAATGCCACGATGCAAGCCGCTGAAATCGCCGATTGGGGATGGCGTATTCCATTCTTCATTGGCTGCGTGATCATCCCGTTCATTTTCATTATTCGCCGCTCACTGGAAGAAACCGCTGCCTTCACTGCGCGCAGCCATCGTCCAACAACTCGCGAAGTTTTTCGCTCGATGCGTGACAACTGGCGCACCGTTCTGGCGGGCGGCTTGCTGGCGTCCATGACCACCACCACGTTCTATCTTATTACGGTCTACACCCCGACGTTTGGCAGGACAGTACTGAACCTGAGCGCCACCGACAGCCTGGTGGTCACGCTGCTGGTCGGCATCAGCAACTTTATCTGGCTGCCTATCGGCGGCGCCCTCTCCGACCGCATTGGCCGTCGGCCACTGTTGCTCACGATATCGTTGCTGTGCATCTTTACTGCCTATCCCGCAATGCACTGGTTGGCAGAGGCGGCAAGTTTCGAACGACTGCTCGCTGTCCTGCTGTACTTCTCGTTCTTCTTTGGCATTTACAATGGCGCAATGGTCGCAGCACTGACCGAAGTCATGCCACAGAACGTGCGGGTAGTCGGATTTTCACTCGCCTTCAGTTTGGCCACCGCGGTGTTTGGAGGTTTTACCCCGGCAATCTCGACGTTGCTTGTCCAGGCCACGGGCGACAAGGCATCACCTGCCTACTGGCTCATGTTCGCTGCGGTGTGCGGCTTCACAGCGACGACGATTCTGTATCGGCGGCAAAAAGCGTTGGCAGTCAGAACCGTTTAGTTCCTTGTTAGCCAAGGAGCCGAACAACTCGAGCATCAACCTGCATCGCTGAGTGCGTACCTCCCTGCCGTCACCGGGTCCTGCTCCTGGGATGGCTGGGACTGCACGGGTTCTCAGCGATGACGGCCTGCCCCCTTTCTTGTATTGCTCCATATGCAATGCAGTGGGAGTGCTAAGCTGATACGCCAAACTTATGCTCGCTGACGTTCGCTACTTACGCTTGGTTTCACTGCTTTGTCCTCTTGCCCCTGCCGCAAACGTGTAGCCGCGAACGCAGCAGCCAGTAGCACGCAGGCAATAACTTTCATTCCGTTCATAGCGTTACCCGTGCTTTGCTCAATCAATCCCATGACCGAAGGGCCAACAAATCCACCCAAAAGTCCGCAACTGTTGACGAACCCTAGCCCGCCTGCCAAGGCCGCCCCTTTAAGACGCGATGCGGGATAAAGAAAGATGATCGACTGTACGACGAAGAACATTACTGCCGCGATACTGAACCCCAGCAGGCTGATCGCAGGCCCGGCGAGCGATGCAATAGTCAATCCAGCAGCCATCGTTAGCAATCCGGTCACCAAGATTCGCCTTGAGCGTTGAGGCGTGCTGGCAAAACGAGGCAAGGCAATTGCACCAATCGCTGCAGCCAGCCAAGGTAGGGATGTCAGTAGTCCCACCTGCAAAGTACTCATCTCCCCATATTTACCAATGATCCCAGGGAGGAAAAAAATCACTGTATAAACGGTGATCTGGTGGCAGAAGTAAACAAATATCGCCAGTAGAATTTGAGGCGTCAGGCACTGCTTCAGCGCATGACCACCGTGGCCAGCGCCTTCCTCTGCTTCGGTCGCCAGTTGGCGTTCGATCTGCTCTGCTTCAGCCGCACTCAACCAAGGCGCCTTGCTTGGACGATCCGGAAGTTTCTTCCAGACCACAATGGCGAAGAAGACCGCTGGCAACCCCTCGAGCATGAACATCCACTGCCATCCGCGCCAGCCAAGCACGCCATCCAGTTGCATCAATGCCGCGCCCAATGGGCCGCCGATGATGTTGGCAAGGCACACGCCCAGTAGAAAATAACCCGTGGCACGAGCGCGTTGCTCCCGTCCGAACCAGTAGGTCAGGTAAAGCATGACGCCAGGGAACAGACCCGCCTCGGCAATGCCCAGTAGCAGGCGTAGCACGTAGAACGAAGTCTCGCCTTGGACGAAAGCCATCGCCGCCGAAAGCAGGCCCCAAGTGACCATGATGCGAGCGATCCAGAATCGCGCACCTACCCTGTGCATGATTAGATTGCTGGGTACCTCGGACAGCGCATACGTCAGGAAGAAAAGTCCTGCGCCCAAGCCATATGCAGCGGCCGAAATGCCCAGATCGACATCAAGATGATGCTTGGCTAAAGCAATGTTAGTGCGGTCGAGAAAACTAAGTATGTAGGCAGCAATCAGCAACGGCATAAGTTTGGCGAAGATTAACTTGTTCAATGTCTGCCCGTCACGGGGTGCAGAATGCGGATCGTGCGTTTTTATAATTGTCATGGTACGAACCTCTTGCTCATGTCAGGAGTAAGGTCGGCGCAGTGAGCGCCGAGGCAAGAACAGTCAGACTCGGGGTAAAACAACGAACGTCTTCGGACGATGGGAAAACAGCTGGAGAATTGCTCCGCCGAGTGCGCAGCCAGCCATGACCAGGAAGCACACGGTATATCCGCCCAGACTTTCCCAGCCGCCGCCAGCGCTGATAATCAACCCCATGAGCACCGGGGCAACGCCTCCGCCGATGAACATCGCTGTGGTAACGATGCCGTTGGCAGTTGAAGTCGCTGCGGGTTGAGCTGAATCGGAAGCGACTGCATAGTAGATTGGCCAGACCGCATTGGCCACGAGGCCGAACAGCAACTGCACAACCACGATAATGATCATGGTGTTTGCGAAGTAGAAGGCTCCAACACTGGCTGCCATCCACAACCCGCAGATGATCAGTGTGATGCGCCGACCAATGATGTCCGACAGCGACGGCCAGATCAACTGACCCAGGATGCCCGTCAAGGCGAACACCACACTCATGGCTGCCGACTCCGCCAGCGAGAGATGAAGAATGTTGTAGAGATAAGCAGGCAAGACAATGTTTACGCCCATGTACACCACTTGTGTGAGCATGGTGTTGCCGGCAGTCAGCGCAATATTGCGATCGCTGATCGTGGCCTTGAACATCTTCCAGGCTTGCCCCTTGATGTTTGGCGATGGCGTACTGTCGGGCGCAGTCATTCCCTTAGCGGCGATGTCAACATAGAGCGCGGTGATACGCTCAGCCGTCGAGTAGCGCGACCAGAAAATCATCAGCGGCAACGCCACCACGAACGCGAAGAAGAACACGTAGCGCCAATTGTCTTCACCAAAAGTGGTGATCACGAAGCTGGCAACGATGCCGCTCAACAGCGCGCCTATCGGGTAACCGGTATGGTGGGCGCCAAGGGCAAACCCCCGACGTTCGACTGGCCACCATTCCGCTGTATTACTCACCCCTACCGGCTCACCCCAGCCCGCTCCCAGGTTGACGCCCACGCGCAAAGCGATGAAAGACGCCAGATGCCCACTCAGGAACTTGAAGCCAGACATGAACGAAATGAAGGTGTAGCCGAGCACTAGCGGGACTTGGAAGCGGGCCCGTTTCCAACCCCCGCCGTAGCGGTCACTCCAAACCGAACCAGGAATATCCAGCACCGCCAGCGCGAGCATGACAACGGTCGCAGTCGTGCCCCACTGATCTGCCGACAGATCGAAATGCTTGGAAATGGTCGGCCCCAACCGCAAGACGATCTCGCGATCGTAAGCATTGAGGATCCAGATCATCCAACACACCAACAACGACACCCATGAATAGCGATGAATCTTGCCTAATGATGCTTTCTTATTATTTTGCATGGGATTCTCCAGGCGCGGGTTACACGCCTTGACGAAAGGATTCAATCGTCCATAACCCTCGGTTCGGGCCAGTGGAGCGTTATGAAGCGAAGCGCCGCTCGCCTATGCCTTTCACGCCCAGACCGGTGACGGCAAAGAGCGCACCGCGCTGCTGTCCGTCGCTGGGGAAACGAGGCAGCGGAGGTCTCGCCATGGAAGTAACGAATAGTGTGTCAAGACGAGGCCCACCGAAGGCCAGGCTAGTGACCTTTTTCACCGGCATATCGATCACCCGATCGATCTGCCCCTCTGGCGTGTACCGCACGAGCTTTCCGGCATACACAAGCGCTTGCCATAGACAGCCTTCTGCATCCACGGTGCAGCCATCTGCCGCTCCGCCACCGGAGGTATCGACGCTGGCAAACGTACGCCGGTTTGTTGCCGCACCGGTAGCGCTGTCATAGTCGTACGCCCAGATGTCACCAACCCAGGTGTCGGCGAAGTACAATGTTTCGCCATCTGGGCTCCAACACGGCCCGTTGGACACGATGATGCCTTCGTCCAAGGTATGCAGGCTCATGTCGGGGTCCAGGCGATAAAGCTTCGCGCTTGCCTGCTCTTCTTGAGTGTCCATGGAGCCGAAGACGAACCGCCCCTGACGGTCGACCTTACCGTCGTTAAGGCGGTTGTTTGCCAAGCCTGGTTCGGGATCGATGATGAATTCGATCTCGCCGGTTGGAAGGTCCAGGCTGTGCAGTCCGTTTTCCAAGGCCACTATCGCGGCGTCGCCGCTTTGGCGTAGGGCCATGGATCCGATTTTCTGGCCGACGTCCCAGGCGCGTAGCTCGCGTCCATCCTCGGTGCAGCGAAAGACTCGGCCGTCGAAGCTGTCTATCCAATACAGACGCTGTTGCTCTTCATCCCAGACAGGGCCTTCGCCCAGCGTAGTTTTTGCATCAACGACGATCTCGATACGCATGAGTTCACCCCTATCTTGTTCTTATGGGAGATGACTGAGTCGCGCACAGACGCACGGCCTGTGCTGACTGGCAGTGATTGGCATCACTTAGAAATTGACTTCGTCTTTACCCTTGAGGCTGAGCATTTCCCTAGCCTCATCCGGTGTCGCAACGCGACCGCCGAGGGCTTCAATGACGGTGCGGATTCTCTTGACCTGATCGGCATTGGACGCAGCAAGCTTGCCCGGCCCATCCCACAGTGAATCTTCAAGACCAACGCGGACGTTGCTGCCCATTGCCAAGCCCATCGTCCCCAGCGGGATCTGATTACGACCAGCACCGAGGATCGACCATTCGTAGGCATCGCCGAACAACCGATCAGCTGTGCGACGCATGTGTGCCAAGTCTTCCGGATGACCGCCAATACCACCGCGCAAGCCAAACACGGACTGGATAAAAATCGGTGCCTTGAGCAGGCCTCGTTGCAGGAAGTGGGCGGCGGTATAGAGATGACCAATGTCGTAACATTCGATCTCGAAGCGGGTACGGTTTTCAGCGCAGACGTTAAGGATGTGAGCAATATCCCGGAAGGTGTTTCGGAAGATCCGGTCATCGCTTTCTGCGAGATACGGGCGCTCCCAGTCGTGCTTGAACTCGGTGAACCGGTCGAGCATTTCGTACAGCCCGAAATTCATTGACCCCATGTTCAGGGAGGCTAGCTCGGGCTGCAACTGCGCCACAGGTTGCAGGCGCTCTTCAACGCCCATTGTTGGCGCACCGCCGGTAGTGATGTTGATGACCACATCACTCTCAGCCTTGATCTGCGGCAGGAATTGACGGAACAGGTCGACATCTTGGCTCGGCCTCCCATCGATAGGATCACGGGCATGCAGGTGGACGATAGCGGCGCCGGCTTCGGCAGCGCCAATCGCGGCTTCGGCGATTTCCTGGGGGGTAATTGGCAAATGTGGGGACATCGATGGTGTGTGAATTGCGCCGGTGACAGCACAGGTAATGATGACTGGTCTTTTCTTGGACATGAGTGTTCTCCGTTCTTGTTCTTGGTGAGAAAGTTCTGGATAGAATCAGGCCCGGGAGATGCCTGCGGCCTGCGTCTGTAATCGACCCGCGAGCCTTAGAGGTACTCGACGTTGCCATCGACGCTGATGGCTTGCCCGGTGACATTGCGTGCGGCCGGTGAGCACAGGAAAAGCGCCATCGCTGCGACGTCTTCTGCTGTAACCATTCGTTTGAGCGAAATCTTCTTGAGGTACTCCTCACGCATCTCGGACTCTGGCACGTTCATCTGCTCGGCACGGGCGCGAATCACTCCATCCATGCGCGGGCCCTCAACAATGCCTGGCAGCAAGGCGTTGACGCGTATGTCGCTTTCGCCGAGCTCCGAGGCCAGGGACCTCATCAGCCCGACGATGGCCCATTTGGTCGCGGCGTAAGGTGTGCGCCAGGCGTAGCCCAGACGTCCAGCCACGGAGGCGATGTGGATCAGATGCGCATTGGGTGACTCTTTCAAGAACGGCACCGCGTGGTGCGCAAAGCGATACTGGGCAGTAAGGTTGATGTCGATCGTCCGTTGCCAGTCCTCGTCGGTGATGGCATCGATACCTGCCGTCGGGCCGGCAATCCCTGCGTTGTTCACAAGCACATCAAGGCCGCCGAACTGCTCGCGCTGTACCTTGAAGACGGCTTCGATCTGCGCCGAATCACCTACATCGGCGAGGGTGGCGACGCTACCTGGGTAGCGATCACGGAATGCCGCTATTGCAGACTCGCTTACGTCACAGACATGTACCTTGGCTCCTGCCTCGATGTAGGCCGCAGCAAGTACCTCACCGATACCGGCAGCACCGCCCGAGATCAGTACACGCAAACCGCTGTAGGGTATCAAACGATTGAGAACACTCATGCTTTCTTCACTCCTGACGAAGTTGACCGAGAACGACCGCTATCAAGGAGCAGGCGGATCAGTGAATCAGCAGCCTGCATGATGTCGTCAGTGACCGCAGCCCGCGCGGCGGCTCCATCCCGGGCGGTCAAAGACGCAACGATCCGGTCATGCGCTTCCATTGAACGCTGAAGGTGCCCTTTGTCAGGCGCGACCAAGGCAAAGCACGGCCCCATGTGCAGCCAAAAGTTTTCTACGGCGGCGACCGTGAGCTCAGCTTGCGCGACTGCGTAAATACGGCGGTGGAAGGCGAAGTTGGTCCACAGATATCGAGGCACATCGACGGTGTCGGCAGCCTGCTGCATTTGCCGGCAGAGGTCATTGATGTCTACGAGGTCAGCGTCCTTGAGTAGCACCACTGCTTTTTCGGCCAACAAACCTTCGAGCGCCACGCGAGCATCACGGATCTCCCGAAGTCGCGTGGGCGTCATGATGGGAACACGGAGTCGAGCGGTTTCAGTGACTTCGAACGCGTTTTCAGCGCTCAGTCGATGGAGCGCCTCGCGGACTGGCATTGGACTTGAACCCAGCGCTTCGGCGAGACCCCTGATGGTCAGCTTCTGGCCAGGCTGGAAGCGTCCGCTCATCAATGCTTCGCGAATCTGGCGGTAGACCTGATCCTGCAAAGTGTCTCGAGAAACGTGACGAAGGGTCGGCAACGGGATAGGACGATCAGTCATGGAGTGAGGCCTGGGTTGTCGTTTTTGTCGACCAAATATGTGATCACAAATAACCTATGTCAACTCTTTTTTGATGGTCAGGAAGACGTAGGAAGCCGTCAGAAATCCCAGTTCCCTGACGCCACTCGGCAGGAATTGCGCGTCGAAATATTTTGTGATCACATATCATCTAACTTTTAGAACCTCCTGCCCCTCCCCGGTGATCCGGGCGTTGCACGGAAGTGAACCAGCGCATCAAGCGCTGCGGGCGTGGGGCTTGGACAGAAAAGAAGCTGCGTCGAGGTGCTTATCCGCACAGAGGAAGGATCAATGAAATATCGTCTAGGAGACCGCTGCGTCCAGGCTCACCCATCGAGCTGGGTGGCGCCGAACGCCTCCGTCATTGGCAATGTACAGCTGGCTCGAAACTCAAGCGTGTGGTTCAGCGCTGTGCTTCGCGGGGATAACGAGCTGATATCGATCGGAGACGGCTCCAACGTCCAGGACGGAGCGGTGCTTCACGCAGATCCAGGGTTCCCGATCACCGTAGGAAGCGGGGTCACGATTGGCCACCAGGCAATGCTTCATGGCTGCGACGTGGGGAACGGTACATTGATCGGTATCCAGGCCGTCATCCTCAACGGTGCGCAGATTGGTGCTGGTTGTTTGATCGGAGCAAAGGCGCTTGTCACTGAAAAAATGGTAATCCCGGATGGCTCATTAGTCTTGGGTTCCCCCGCAAAAGTGATTCGAACCCTGACGCCTGAACAGCAGGCCAATCTGCGCGCCAATGCGCAGAGCTACGTTGATAAAGCCGTGGAGTACTCAGTGAACCTCTCCGCAGATCCAGGTGATGTCTAGGCTCTGTACCAAAAGAAGTGTCCCAAACACAGCATGGAGCAAGCCAGCGTGACCATCGCTGCGTAGTTTGCCATCACCGGGTCCTTCTCCCTGGATGCTCGGACTGTACAGAATCTCAGCGTTCGTCGGCCTGCAGCGGGGTTGCGCCCTGGCCTCTTCGAGGCATGTGTGGTTCGGGGCTCGCCACCAGACGATGTGGAGATTGGCTTCCAACCATCTTTCCAGTCGCTCCATCGATGTCTTCATTGCGAGCTACCTAGTGGCCAGACATGCACGATAACCTAGCTTGAGCGCATTCGGCCGCCCAGGGTGTATAACCCCCCCTCAGCGGTCACGCGACTGTAGCCCGGCCTGGTCAGGAATAGATGACTGAACAAGGAATTTTATCCACCAGGTCCGTAAAGGCGTTAGCACCCCCACTGGGGTCAATCTAGAGTTAAGTCTGAAAGAGGAGTCCGCCATGACCGTAGTCGATCGCCTCAGGTACTTGCGCGTCGTCCTGGTTCTGGCTGGCCTCGCGTGCCTCGCTCTCTACCCACTCATGTTGTTCTGGCCGTCCGGCTGGGCCTGGCACGTCAGTCACTCGGACTACCCGATGATGATCGTTGGCATCTACGCCACGCTTGGCGTGTTCTTGATCCTGGCCGCACGTGATCCATTGGCCAACCTCAGCCTGATCTGGTTCACCGTGTGGTCGAGCGCCGTGCACGGAGGGATCATGGCCGTCCAGGCGGTCACCCAGCCGGGGCAAATGGGGCACTTGGCAGGTGACGTGCCGGCGCTCTTCATCGTGGCGGTTGTCTTGGCCAGCTTGACGCCCCGCTCGCAATTGGCCGCTCGGCCCCGGACACGCAATGGGGCCTGAGAGCAGGTTTGAGTGTCGGGATCAGGGCTTGGCGAAGGACGTCCTCCAGTCGCTTGAGGCCTTCATCCAGCTCCTCTGGAGCAACATGCACTGGGGCACCTGCAGGAGCGACTTTACCGCGAACACGGTCATGGCCCATGCCATCGCTATTTCGATATCAGAGGGGTAAAACCGTACCTTCGCCAGTAAGCGAGTCATAGATAACCAGCGCTTCCTCGGATTCGCCAGCTTGGGCAACCAGGTTACCTTCAGCGCTCCAGATCCCCGAACGGCCAGCACCGATGAAATCATCCGCTGGCCCCACACAGTTTGCCATCACGACTGCCATTGAGTATTGCCGGGCTATTTGCGGGTAGTGGCTGTACGCTGCTGCCACTCCCCGTGGAGATTTAGCAACACTGGTAAAGTAAATTGTTGGCCCCACTTCCGACGCCTGTTGTGCGTGACTGTCCTGCAACGACTCATAGCATATGGCCGGAACCAGCACTTCATTGGCGAAGGCGAACACTTGCTGGTCACTGCCTGGGGAGAAAAAGGGCAGCTCATCGGCGTGCAGGAGTTGCTTGGAATAGACGAGCCGCTCCGATCCGGGCTGGAACACGAACATGGCAATCTGGATGCCTTGCTCGACTCGCAGTGGAGCACCTACGGCAATCAATATCCCGAAGCGGTCGCTCAGCTGTTGAAACACCTCTAGCCTCGGATCGCCGATTAGTATTGCCAGGCCATCAGCAAGCAAGGGCTCGTAAGCGATCAGAGACAGCTCAGGGAAGAAAACACCATCCGCTCCATAGCTTACCGCCTGCTCAATGACAGTGATGTGCTTGGCGATGTTCTGTTCAACCTTCCCTTGGCAGGACGAGATTTGTGCGGCGGCAAGCTTCATGAATTTTTCCAAATGACCCTGTTCACACCTATGATTCGCGCTGTGTCCTTTGCCGGGGGTAAGCCGAACAGGCGCACGTAGTCCCGGCTGAACTGAGTTGGGCTCTCATATCCAACCCCGAGCGCAGCCGCCATCACACTTCTGGCATTGGCCACCATCAGGGTGCGGGCCTGGAGCAGACGCACGCGCTTTTGGTACTGCAACGGGCTCAGGTTGGTGACAGCCTTGAAATGCCGGTGAAACGCCGAAACACTCATGGCCGCTCGCTGCGCAAGCTCTTCCACTCTGATGGACTCTGCAAAGTCGCGGCGAATGAACTGTATAGCCTGGCTCACTCGTGCCAAGGCAGTATCCGGAGCGGCAATCTCCCGCAACATCCAGCCGTGCGGGCCTTGCAACACACGGTACAGAATCTCGCGCTCATAGACGGGGGCAAGGGCAGCTATCTCTTCTGGCTTGTCCATCAGGCGCAGCATGCGTACCCAGGCGTCCATCAGCTCTGAAGTGACGGCAGCCACGGAAAAACCTGGGTAGTGTTCATATTGCCCGGTCGGTTTTGGCAGATCGGCGAGCAAGGTCGTCAACACCATCGGATCCAGGGTCAGGCTCACAGCCAGATACGGGGCGCCTGACTCAGCGGCGTGCACCGTGCCTACCGCAGGCAGGTCGATGGACATAACAAAGTAAGTCGCGGGATCGTAGCGAAGCGTGCGATCCCCCACGGTCATCGACTTACTCCCTTGCAGGATCAAATTGATCATCGGGTCATAGACAGCAGCCAGCATATGCTCGGGAATTTTGCCCTGAACCATGGCAACACGCGGAATTCCCGTCTCGGTGCGGCGGTTTTCGGCTCTGGCGGCCAAAGTGCGTAGCTCATCAAGTTGGTTGTTCATGGCAGGCATGCTGAGGGCTGCAAGCGATGCCGTGCAAGCAAAAAGCAGAAACAGGCAGGATTGAAGCAGCAATGGGAGCGTCGGCGATCCGGGACCTGATTACTGTGGGCACTCGGTTCATCGCAAGCGGAGTAGGACATGAGCGTTATCGTCATTACCGGAGGCAGCCGTGGTATCGGCGCCAGTACTGCACAGCATCTGGCCCGGCGCGGCATGGGTGTCATCCTTACCTACAAGACCAACCCGGATGCCGCACGGCAGGTGGTAGCCCACATTGAACAAGCTGGCGGGGTGGTTTTAACGATGAGCTCGAAGCGCTACTGGCGTCTCGAACGGCGTTGGGCCGGGTGGGCGAGCCGGAGGATGTGGCGCGCGTCATCGGCATGCTGTTGTCTGACGAAGCGGCCTGGATCAACGCCCAGAACATCGAAGTCGCCGGCGGCTACAACATCTGAGCAAAGGAGAGTTTCTCATGCTTGACCACATATTCCTTGCAGTGAGCGATATCGAGCGTTCAATCCAATTCTATGACGCAGCCCTGACGCCACTTGGGATAACTGCGCGCCTGAACTACGACGGCAAGGATGGCCCCCCTGGCCACCCGGATCTCAAGGGCTTTGGTGCGAACGGTCGGATGTTCTTCTGGCTGCGTGAAGGCGTCGTCGAACGGCGAGCCGCTCACATAGGTTTCGTCGCGAACAGCAAAGCTGCAGTGGACGCGGCCTATGCCGCTGCCATGAGTAACGGTGGAAGTGACAATGGGCCACCTGGCATCCGTTTGCACTATGACCCCGATTATTACGCCGCCAATGTGCAGGATCCGGACGGCTACAGCCTCGAATTCGTGTACAAGAAATGGCAGCACGCGCAATGAGCACACTTCTGATTCATGGCGCTACGGGCTATACCGGTTGCATCGCGGCAGCCGTAGAAGCTGCGCGACGGGTAATGAACGGTGAGCGACTCCCAGGTTTTGCAACACCAGCCCAAGTCTTCGGAAGTGGATTTGCCGAAAGCATCGCGGGCACGCTGGTCACTGATCTTTAATCGCAGAAAGAGTGGGCAACTGTCTTACCCCTTGGTCAGATCAACCAATGGCGTCTGCCGCACCTCGGTTTCGCGCCCACCCTGGATCTCGCTCACCTGCGTCAATGCCTTGTCTACAGCCACCTTGTCCGCCAACAAGCTGTAGCGGATGTGGAACTGCCTGTGTTCCTTCGGCCCGATTGTGGGCACCAGGTTCAGTGGCCGCTGGTAACGGCGGTTGTAGGAAAAACTCGTCCCTGGCTCCAGCCCCGTGACATAGCCCTGGCCCTGGGTATCGGTATTTTTCCACAGGGAAAACACGGGCAGTGTGTGAGTATTGAAACCGACCGAAACGCCCAGATTGCCAGCCTTGTTATGCAATACGGTCAACGTATCGCCCTTGGCATCGGCATACGGCACCACGTTATAGACCGTTTCGTCATAGTCCTTGGTGGGTGCGCGGTAGGTTTGCCAATCGGGCAGATCGCCCCTGGCCTTGTCATTGAATGGGGACACCTGTTTCACCGGCGCAGCGAAACGAGCGCCCTGCTCCAGGAACGGGGTGCTGAAGTTACTGTGATACAGCGCCTGGTATTCCTTCGGATCGTCACCGTTGTTGGTGAGGGTGTCGTTGAGGGCGAACACCACGCTGCCGGGTTCGGTGACAACCTCGGTCGCGACAGAGAAGTCGACCTTCTTGAACGCCTGTTCTTTCAGTTCGCCACGCAAGGTGATGGCGTACGGTGGTTTCTCATCGATGTGCAGGGTGACTTTGCTCGCAGGGATATTGGCGGCCCGACCGTGCAGGGTCAACAGCTCGCCATTGTCGACGCCGGGGTGGCCGACCCATTCGTAACCGCAGCGGGCGACCAGCTCGTTGAAGCCTTCCAGCCAGCCCAGGCCATTGCGCCCATTGAGTTCGATGAAGGACGGATTGACCACTTCCTCGACAGGAGAATCCCAGCCCATGCGCACATTACCGACCGAGGCCTGCAAGACGTTCATTCCGCGAGTCGGCACTATCGAAAGTTTCATCGTCCCGTTATCGATGTCGATGATGCTGACACCCTCCTGCCGACCTCCATGCAAGGTGCGCAGGGTGACGCTGAAGGGCTTGTCGGTTTCTACGCCGAGTTGCTGGCTAGTGATCTGCCAGTCCTTGGCGGCTCTGTGGGTGTCGAGCAGAACGTAATCCCAGGCCATGGCGTGCGAGGCTGCGGACAGGGCGCTGAGAGCAACGAAGAGTTTGAGGGGGAGCATGGCAACAGCCTTTCTTGGAGTTTTGCATTTTTATAGACTCAGGGAAACGTTTCAGCAAGCCTGGCAAGCGATGCTTCCGGCAAATGTCAGGAACCCTTTGGGACTGCGACACGCTGCTTTCAAGCACAAGCGACCATCGCGCATCCACGCCCCATCGGCAATTCATCCTGTTTAAGCTGCCTCCAGGCGCTACATGGAATATCCTTGTGCCACGCAATCAACCTCGAAGCAGTGAATTGAACGATGGGTTTTGAACAACTAGCTGGACTACGTGATCGCCTGCGGGCTGAAAAAGAGCAGACAAAGACCGAGCGCGCGGTACCCCCCAAGCGGAAGTCCCCGCCCCAGAAGAAGCCTCGCGAGCAGGATCCGGCGGTGGAAGCGATCTGGCCATTGCAGAAGCATTTTCCATTGGCCTTCCCTGTCAATCCGGCCCCCAAGGTTCCGCTCAAGGAGGGCATCTTCAAGGATGCCGAGCAACACCTGGAGCTGCTCGGCATAACCCGCGAACAGCTGAAGCTGGGCATCTCTACCTGGTGCCGGGGCGCTCGGTACTGGGCAAGCATGGTGGAGAACGCGCCGCGCCTGGACTTGAACGGTCAAGCCGCTGGCACTGTGACCGCCGCCCAGGCGATCCATGCGAAGCAGCAGGCTTCGCGGCAACGCAGCCAGGACCGACGAAATCGTGCGAAGGCAAAACCGAGCGTGCCGGCCCCCGCGGTTGACACCGCTGCGGAACAGACTGTGGAATGAAGAAGGCGGCGCCCTGCCCCTTGCCAGCAACCAGTCGGGTCAATGGCAAGATGCGAGAGTGAGTGACTGCTTGCCCGCGCGCTCGATGGGCGCGCGATCTGCTGAATACTCTCCGCTGAAAGCAGTGAACGTACCCACCGTGGTACGCGGCGCTGACATCAGCTCGCGCGTAACGCTTCAATAACCAGGCGCACCGCGAGCGAAGACTGGCGTCTATGGGCGTAGTAGGCATGGTGTCCGGTCACCGTTGGGAACCAATCCTCCAGCACCAGGCTGAGTCGGCCAGCGTCTACATGAGGCTGGACGAGCGCGAGAGGAAGGTAGGCCAGGCCGAAGCCCCTCAATGCTGCATCCAGCATCTGGTAGGAGTTGTTGAATACCAGTTGACCCCGCACCTTCACCTCGAGCCTCTCATTACCCTTCCAAAGTTCCCAGGACATAAGCGCGTCTTTGGTGGGGAGCCGTAGATTGACGCAATTATGCGCAGTGAGATCAGACGGTATCCTGGGAGCAGACCTCGTTTTCAAGTAGGCCGGAGCACCTACAACGGCGAGGGTCTCATTGGGCGCGACGCGCACAGCGATCATGTCTTTCTCAACCTGATCGCCTAAGCGCACACCGATGTCATACCGTTCCGCCACAATGTTCGACAGCCCATAGTCATTGATGAGCTCGATCTGCAGATCGGGATGTTCGGCCAGGACACCTTGAAGTTTTGGCCAAATGTACTGATTCACTGCGTAGTCCGTTGCAGATATGCGCACCGTTCCTACTGCCTTCTCTCGCAGCTCGGCGACAGCCATCAGCTCAGCTTCGATCTCCTCCAGCTTCGGCGCGACCGAATCCAGAAGCCGTTGTCCCGCCTCAGTGGGAGAAACGCTCCTGGTAGTGCGCATCAGCAACAACATTCCCAGTCGAGTCTCCAACGCGGCCACGGTTCTGCTGAGCGATGATTGAGAGACGCCTAATTTCGCTGCTGCTTTTGTAAAGCTCCGCTCGCGGGCCACGGTCAGCAGCGCGACGAGATGGTTGAGATCGGGAGCCGCCATTTATCCACCAGTGCATGAGTGTATTCACATTTTGCCACCTAGTTGGGTATCCATGAAGCCTCTACATTGGTTCCACGGCTTTTCAATGGCCCAGTATTTCTCGGCCAGGTCCCAACGAACGAGAGCGGATTCCATGAGCACCTCAGATCAAACCATCATCCGAAGCGGCAGCAAGCCATCTGCCAAAGGTCCAGAGAACTGGTTCACCGGGTCTGTGCGCATCGACTATATGTTTCAAGCCGCCGCGCCTGGCCGTGCAGCAGGTGCGATCGTGACCTTCGAGCCTTCAGCAAGGACGCATTGGCACTCCCACCCGCTGGGTCAGACGTTGGTCGTACTGACCGGTGTAGGTTGGACGCAGTGTGAAGGCGGCCCCCGCACCGAGATCCGTGCTGGGGATGTTGTAACTTGCGCATGCGGCAAGCGCCATTGGCATGGCGCCGCTGCGGAAACCGCCATGTCGCACTTCGCGGTTACCGAGACGCTCGATGGCAAGAACACCGATTGGATGGAAGCGGTGACCGACGAGCAATACCTGACCGGCCCGCTCGTGAGGGATTGACCCCTCCTTCAGAAACCTCGAACCCACAGGATGGAACCCGATGTCCTCATTACTCAGGTACGCCGTATGCGCCGCAGCCTTGCAAACTGCCGGAGCCGTGGCAGGAGAGCAGCAAGCCGACATGGCTGTCGCCCAGCAGATCACCCGTGCAGGGGAGCAACCTTCCACTACCGGCTCAGCCGATTTTTTTACGGGCCAGGTTCGCATCGAGCACGGTATGGCCGACGGATGACGACATAAACGCGTCCGGAGGTCTGGTGACATTCGAACCCGGTGCTCGATCGGCGTGGCATACGCACCCTCTAGGGCAGCGTTTGATGGTGACTTCTGGGGTTGGACTCACTCAGGAATGGGGAAAGCCAGTGCAAGTCATTCGGCCCGGCGACGTAGTGTGGTGCCCTCCTGACGTCAAGCACTGGCACGGTGCAAGTCCGAGTACAGCGATGACCCACCTGGCGGTGACCGGCGCGTTGAACGGGAAGAATGTCTCATGGATGGAGAAAGTCAGTGATAAGCAATACAGCAGTCGTTGAGCGCCAGACGGCCCGCTTGCGTACTAGCGCAATCGCTACAGTCTTGAGTCTGGCCGTTGCATGCAGCCAAACCGTAACAGCGCAGGAGACTTCACACGTGAATCAGGTGTCAACCGCCGCACACAGCCATTCGGACATACTGGACGCGCGGCAGCAAGCCATTCTGCCGATCGCGGCTTTCGCTGCCGCCGGAGACATCGCACAGCTGAACTGTGCGCTGAACCAGGGTTTGGATACCGGCATAACCGTCAGCGACGCAAAGGAAATCCTGCTGCAACTTTATGCCTATGCGGGCTTCCCGCGCAGTCTGAATGCCCTGGGCGAGTTGATGAAAGTAGTCGGGGCACGGAAAGAGCGCGGTATCCAGGATGCCCCCGGTAAAGAGCCAGAGAAAAGCATCCCGAAGGGAGATGCTTTGCTCGCTGCCGGCACAGCCAATCAAACCAAGCTGTCAGGCCAGCCTGTCGAGGGGCCGCTGTTCGATTTCGCGCCAGTTGCCAATGAATATCTACGCGCTCACCTCTTCGGGGACATCTTTGAGCGGGACAATCTTGACTGGCAAAGCCGTGAACTCGCTACCGTAGCGATGCTGTCGGCGCTGACGGGTGTCGAACCGCAACTACAGGCACATATTCGCATCAGCATGAACGTGGGCATCACTGTCAATCAGCTGCGACAGGTGAGTAATGTGCTGACCGAACGCGTCAATGCTGAAGCTGGACGCCGTGTACACGAGGCGACCGAGCGGCTGCTGGCCAATCCTGCACAGTAGCTTCTACGCCCCAGAAACGCAAAAAGCCCTGAATAATCAGGGCTTTGAATATGGCGGAAGCGTAGAGATTCGAACTCTAGGATAGTTGCCCATCGACGGTTTTCAAGACCGTAACATAAGCGCCCAATTCATGCGGCGCTAAGGTGAAAATCGATTCCAAAACAAACAAGAAATGAGACGGCTACGAGCCGCGCGTTTCAAGGGTCGCCGTTTTAGTTTTGGAATCGTTTTTTCGTCCTTGCGGCGCTTTGTCGCCATCCCTCCTGCCCCACCACGACTGCGCAAAGAGCGCACCCGGTACCCCCAATGATGTTCTTGCCATCCTGAACCACCCCAGTGACGTAGGCATCCAGTAAGGGTGGCATCACGACCGCGGCGGAGCCGAGCTGAAGACCCTCGTTTGAGTCGTCAATCGGCCGAGCGCAACGCTGTGCTTTCGTTGATATGCATGTCGCCCAGGACAGGCTCGTTGCGCAACTGACCATTGGGAATTGCCCCGCCTGAGTTCGATGACAGACGATGACAAAGCGCACGCTCATTCCAGCTCGGAACTGATTATCGTGTTTGAGGATTTACCCCACCTAGGTTGCCTGCATTACTGCAAAAACTTCTCTGCCCACAACTGCGGCGTTTTCAAATCGCTAAACTTTAATAAATAGTCTACCTCATCTGCCCAAGAATCAATCAAGGTCAAATTCCTCTTCTTCAGTTCGTCGTCTGCGCCCGGCGCCCTTGATACATGATTCCGTAGATTGGTTAAAATTTTATCGGCTGGCCACTTGTCAGCCTCATAACTGTTATAGGTATGCCTTTCGATGGATTCGTGAAACCCAATTAATTTATCGCGTTCCGGATTAGGGACATCTGGCGTAAAGGGCATGCCGGCAATTTCCTCCGCTACCGATTGTTCGACAGAACGGTAGTCATTTGCAAAATCGATCGCTAAACGAATGGCCAGTTCACTGCAAAGACCTTGGACCCACGGTCGCAACGCTCGAAATATTGAGCTTTCTTCAGATTTCAATTCAGCCAGATTCCTCCGGATTTCCCGCGAAAGCTCATGGCTTTCCTTTACCGAGAACGCAGATCCTCCACGACCGATCTTTGCTACAAGCGACGTCAAAGTTTTTCCTGAAATTTCGGCTAGTTGACGTAGCTGGATTAGCGTCTCATTAGCCTCTTGGATGGTCAGCTTCAAGTCTCTGGTTTTCGCTTCCAAACCTAATCCCTTTAAAGACTCAAATCGTTCAATTGTCGCTGCCAGCGTTAACACCAGTCCAGCTCCTAAGCCGGCAGTAGCGCGTGACATTGAATCATCACTGACAAGAGCCACACATCCGAAAATGATGCAAACAACGCCGCCAAGGAACAACACAAAGTTGACAACCGCCACCAATGTAACCTTATTCATAAACACTTTAATTTCTTTCAAAATCTCACCCATACTTATCACGTGATCGGATACCGAACCGTTTAATCTACTCGTTTTTGCCCAGCCTTGAGACCCACGGGCCTTAAATCGATGGGCTACGAGACACACAAGCCTTGTTCAACCAAGCCCTAAACAAACAACTTAAACAACCTCAGAAATTGGAAGGTTAAGCACCATTGGTTCATTTGAAAACTCGTCCAAGGGGGAATTATAAGACCTCCAATAAGTTACCGAGCGATCTCCAAGGCTTTCGATGAAATCTGAATTTGGCTCTGGATTCGCTACTATTAATTGAGCGCTATCCGGAAGCGAGCGTACGATCTCATCAATCTCAGGGCGATCGCAGTCAAAGTATGAAATCCCGACAAAAACGCAGTGAGTACAGCTTTGTAACTCCTGTAAGAATTTATTCCTAATAGGCTTAACCCAATGGTAATTGGTATACTTGTTTGCTTCGTTTGGCGTGATGCAAAGTGGCTGAGCTCTTGGCTGCATCAACTCATTCTTATTCAGCCTTGCCATGAGAGAATCGTTTAAATCAAACCACATCCATATCGGATAAGTTATAGGTATTCCTACCACCAACCCAGGAGGATCGAAATCTACCGAACCATGCGGCTTCGCAAGTGGTATGCCATAGTGGGGACGATTATCCTCAAAAGATGTATAAAGCACACCTAACTCATCCAAACACTGCTCCAGTAATAAATCATAATTTAGAGAGAGTGCGCAAACTAGATCATTCTTGTGATAATCAAGCCACCTAAACCACCCCCAGCCTTTATTGAAACTCTCAATTTGCAATAGCGAAAGCTTTGCAAAGGCAATGGTCAAATAGTGCCTTGCCTCGATCAAACAATAATCGGGATTAACACCTAGCTTACGGCAAGTCTCTGGATCATGAATTTGCTTGAAAACTTCGAAATCGCTGAGCAAAGGAAAAGACTGGTGGAGCTTTTTTAAAAGAGGGAGCTGGTCAATAAATGAACCTCCGTTATGTGGACACTCCACTTCCCATGCCAAAGGAGTCTGGGAATTCCATTTCCCTGACAACCCTGTAAACTTCCCGAAACTCATGGAAAGCCCATTCCCAACAACAAGTGCAATTCGGGGTTTAACCATTAAACGTTACACTCCATTGTAATTCGCAATAAATAAATTCATAGCAAAGCCGTCACCACCGCCATCATGACGGGATTTTCCTCCCGTGCGTGAGGCAGGTCGAGACTAGCGTAGTGAGCGACCAGTCGTCGCCGGAAAGTTTTCGTACAACCATTGTTATCTTACTGTCAACGAGCGCAGTAGGCCGCCCAAGTACCTTGACTCCTTTAGGCTTGCAAGTTTTTACTGTGCGGATAAACAGGTGCAAGGTCACCGCGTTCTCGGCACAAGCCAGAGGCCGCAGCTGGACTTGCAGGAAGAGTCTGCGGGTTCAGCGGTCCAAGCTAGATGTTCGCGCATTCACCTTGCTCGTTACTTACTTGGTGATTTCGCGCACGTAGGCCTGGCAGGCCTGCAGCGCGATCAGCCCCCGGTCACCGTCGCCGGTGATGCCGACAATTCGTTGAGCATGCGCTGGGTCAAGTTCGCCTCGCGCGGCACCATGAACCACGCCGCCGGCGCCGGTGGCGACTGGCAACCCACCGTCACTACCCGGGGCGATGCTGGGCTGGGCGAGTAGGACTGACAACCGGAGGTCAGCAGTAGCAAGCCTGTCACGCAGGCGAGCGCGGTCTTGTTGGGCATCTTGCAATTCCTTGAAGTGGGTAGCGTCTTGCGCCTGCAGGCGGCTTTCCAGGGTGCTGCGGGCGTCCTGCTGCGCCTGCAGCTGGTCGAGGGCAGCGCTCGCCGCCGCCTCGCGTTCGGTGTCGTAGGCCCCGGTCTGCTTGGCCAGCTGGGCGCCGTAGTTGTTGGCCTGCCACAGCCAGGCCCCACGACCGCCCGCGGCCAGTCCCAGCAGCAGCGCGAGTGCTGCCAGGCGCCAATTCAGCCCCGTCACTGCAGCACCGCGAGGGCGCGCTGATACAGCGCCTTACGATCGGCCAGGCCGTTGACCCCACCATTGATGCGCCGGGTGATCGTCTCGAAGGCGCCCCGATCGGCCAGGGTGTTCAGGCCTCGACACTGCCAGTACCAGCCCGCCGAGCTGGTCGCGTGCTCGGGCTGCTCGAGCAGCTCGGGGTGCTTGACCAGGTCCAGGCCCAGGGCCTCGCCGCAGTCCCGATAGTTGGCCAGCCCGGTAATCTGGATCAAGCCCCGGCCGCGGTACTTCTGCCCGTCGCCGTCGGCCTCGGGCGTGTTGCCCAGGCGCGCGGCGAGCGTGCCGGTGTCGTACTTGCTCAGGTACTTGTCACTGCCCAGCTCACGCAGGTAGAGGAACTGCCCAGACTCATGGCCCACCTGGGCGATGAATGCAGCGCGGCGCTCGCGGGTGACGATGCCCCACTTGCCCATGGCGGCATTGAGCACAGGAACAAAAACGCCGGCTTTCTTCGCGCCGGCGTTAGGGAGGATCTGCAGCAGCTGCTGCACGGTGATGGTCATAGCGTGTCTCCAGTGATGGCCGCGTACGGCCCGTTTACAGCTGCTCGGTCCTGAGCGGCTTTTCGGTCTTCTTGGTCTTCTTGCCCTTGGCCTTGGCCTTGCCCTTCTTGCCGCCGTTGCACTCGACCGTGGTGGTCCAGCCCGACTGGGTGAACACCTGCTCGACGCTGTCCACCAGGTACTCGCCATCGAGCCCGGCCTTGAGGCCCTGCACGTTGATCTTGCGTTCGGCGAACAGGTCAGTACGCCCTGTCATTTCCAGGCGCACTGCGGCCGTGCTGCGGTTGAACGCAGCCAGCCGCGCCTTGGCGGCCTGCTCGGCGGCGGTCTTGTTGGGGTAGACATGCCGGTCGGTATGCACCGGCGGCAGGCCGTCGGGGGACTCGTCGTTGCCCAGCTCCACCACCTTGAGCTCGCCGGTCTTCTTGTCCTGATGCTGGGTGCGCACAGCCTTGTTGGTGCTGCGATCGCCGAGGCGAAACTGGTAGCGGCTAAGGTCGGCACGGCCCAGGGTGACGGCGCCGAACGCCTTGCCGCTTGCGCTCTCGCTGGCTTCCCGGGGCAATACCAGCAGCTTGCCGTCGGCCACCTTGGCGGTGCAGTCGTACTGCTTGGCCAGGCGGGTGATGAAGTTGAAGTCGGATTCGTTGCGCTGGTCGACGCGGTCGACCTTGGTCTGCACCGGGCACACCGGCTGCCAGCCGTTGCGGGCGGCCACGTCGCGCACGATCTGCGACAAGGGCACGCCCTCCCAGCTGCCGCTGCGTACAGTCTTGCCGCTGCCGCGCATGTCGCTGGCCTTGCCCCGGATCACGATCGTATCGGGCGGGCCTGACACCTCGACCTCGTCCACGGTGTAGCGGCCCAGGCGGGCCAGAGCGGCACCGACGTAGCCCAGGTACACCTCGATGCCGGCGCCGCGCTTGGGCAGCGTGACGGCCTGATCACGGTCGTCGATGCGCAGCTCGAACTCGTCCGACTCCATGCCGGGCTTGTCCGAGGTGCGCAACAGCAGCAAACGGTCGTTGATCAGCGCGGTAATGTCCTTGCCGTCCGCGACGATACGGAAAGTGGGTTGCACGGGGGCTGCCTCCTGAAATGAAAAACCCCGCACTCGGCGGGGTTCGTTACGCGTAACGCGGGATCAATCCCACAGCTGGATCGACTCCACCGACGGCGTGGCCAGCTCCGGCAGGCGAATGAGCACGCCAGCGCGGAAGGGTTGCGGTTCTTCGGCCAGCCCCTGATTGGCATCGAGCACCGCCTCGACGGCACCGTTGAGGTGGCCGTAGTGGTGGTGACAGAGGGTGTCGAGCAGGTCGCCGTCAGACGTTCTGCAGGTCGTCGCCATAGCTCACGAACTCCAAGGAAAAGGACTGTTTACGGGGAATGCCACCGGCGAGCAGGGCGCCCTGTTCTTCGTCGACACTGAGCAGGCACCAGGACCCCAGCACCTCGCCGTAGCCCGTAGTCAGGCTCACCGGCTGCAGCGTGCGGCCGATACTGCGCAGGGTGTCCAGCTGCTTGAGGCCGCCCTTGAAACCCGGGTAGATCACGCCCTTGAGGCTCAGCTTGTCCTCACCCAGGCCGATGGCCTGCTGGGCAATGCTGCGCGTCAGGCGCTCCTGCCCGGCCCAGCGGAACGCAGTCTGCCGGCGCAGCTCCTCGAAGGCTGCCGTATCCATGTTGAAGTAGTACGGCTGCGCATTCGGATCAAGCGGCTGCAGGATCAGCAGGTGCGGGAACGGCGTTACGGCTTCGGCCGCCGGGGTCACCTCGGGCGCCAGGGCGCCCGTAGGCACAATGTTGCCGAGCGACGGGCTGACCTTGCCCGCAATGCGGTTGATCGCCGCCCCCGCCTTGCCCGCCTGCTCCTTCAGCGAGCCCAGCCGTTCCTGCACTTGACTGGCTGCCGAGACGGCTTGGTTGTACCCCGCCGCCACCTGCCCCACCGCGGACTGAGCGGCATTCACCGCCCGCATGGTCCGCTGCAGCTTGGCGCCGATGGCCGGGCCAATGAACGGCACGCTCTCCAGCTCGGCGGCCGCGCCGGTCATGTCGTTGACGGCGCCGGTCAGCGGCCCGAGCATGCCGTCCAGACTGGTGCGGCCCGACTCCCCCGCCGACACCAGGTAACTCAGCACCGATTGCAGTTGCTCCATGTAGGCCATGGCACCTCCTAGATGTGTGGTTCATCGAACAGCCGGCTTGAGGCCTGCCGCGCGGCGACCTCGCGGGAGAAAGCCTCCCACTGGGCGCGCATGTGCGGCTCCAGTTCGCGGGCCAGCTGTGCTGGGTCCTTGACATCGCCCTGCACGGTGATCGTCAGGCTGGGCTTGAACTCAAACGACTGGTCGACCTTGGGCGCTACCGGTTCGGCTTTCTCGGCGGGCTTGGCCACCTCCGCCACTTTGGGCGCCTGCGGCACCGCCTGGGCCATCGCACGCACCACGGCACCCGGGACGGGGGCCTGCAATTGCGGCGGCGACGGCATGCTGCCGGCGGCCACTTGCGCCTTGGCTTGCTGGCGGGCCGTCTCCGCCATGGACCGCATTGCTTCCCCAGGTACAGGCAAGGGCTCGCCCTTCGGCTGGGCCACGGGGGCCGTAGCGATCCCAAGCGCTGGCACGGCCGGCTTCGGCGGCACAACCGGCGGCGGCGTGACCGGTACCGGCGTGACTGGTGCCGGGGCCGGTGTAGCCGCAGCCCGCATCGCATCCCCGGGCGCGGGCGGTTTCTGCGGCATGACCGGCTCCGGGGTGACCGTTTCTGGTGTGGCCGGTGCCGGCGCAACGGCAACTGCAGCCCGCATAGCATCCCCAGGTGCGGGAGGGTTTTCGGCCTTCTCCGCCTTTTCATCCGGCTCTGCGCTGGCCACCTCGGCCGGTTTGCTTTCACCAAACAAGGACTTGCCCAGCCAGCCACCGGCGGCCTCGCCGCCCATGCTGCCAAGCGCGGCACCAATCACCCCCCCGATTGCGGTCCCGATGATTGGCACTACCGAGCCAATGGCCGCACCCGCTGCAGCACCGGCCAGCGTGCCCGCCAGGCCGCCAGCCGCACCGCCGTAGCCTTCGGCCTTCTCGTCCTGGGTTTCGGCGTTTTGGTAGGTACTGGCGAGACTCAGGCCCGTCTCCAGCAGCGCGCCGCCCGGCACCATCTTGCCCAGCGCACCGACCTTGCCAACCATACTGGTCATTCTGGCCATCCGCCCCAGTGCCGGACGCGGTGGTGCTGGGGGTGCAGGCGGTGGAGTCGGTGGCCGACCCGCTGCACCGCCGCCGTTACGACCTGCGCGACGACGGCGCGAGCCACGCCGACCGCCCTGTCCGCTCTGCGCACCAGGACCGCCACCCAGGTCATGGGCGTTGACCACGAACACTTTCTGCGGCTCTGAACTGCCGCCGCGCGCGCCGCCGTCGCCCTCCCCGCCGCCGTCCTCCTTGGCCGAGCGGAACAGGTCAATCACTTTCAGCCCGGTCTCGACGGGATCAAACCCTTGCTTGCCGCCTTCACCCGCCGCTTCGGCGCCGTCGCCACCTTCCGCGTCGCCCTTGCGGCCCAACGCCTTAAGCCCGGCTTCGACCAGGCTTAGCACGGCTTCCCGCTTGCCTTCCGGCTTGCCGTCTTCGCCCTCACCATCGGCCGCATTGGTCACGAAAACCTTCTGCACACTGCCGGTCTTGCCCTGCAGCGCGCCACGCCCGATGTTGAGCAGACCCTTGCCGATCTTGAAGGCATTGAACGCGGTCCGCAGGGCCACAAAGCCGGCCCCCACCGCGACCACACCCGCGACCACCGGCTTGGCCTCATCCGAAAGACCGGTAAAACCTTTGGCTGTCGCGGTAATGGCCTTGGCCACCCCGTCGGTCATCGGCCGGATAGCATCGCCAATGCTGCGCATCGAGTCGTTGACCGCCTGGGCGGTTTCGGACCAGATCTGCGACGAGGCTTCGCGGCGCTCGGCAAGGTTCTTGTCGAGAATGCCCGCGGCATTCTGTGAGTCCTTTTTCAGCTGCTCATACAGCCCACGGTTGGCCGCATAAGCCGTCAGCGCCGCCTTGACCTGCATGTCGGCGAAGATATCGCCGGTACGCAGGGACTGCTCCAAGGCATTGAGCATGGCCTTGGCTTTCTCGGGGTCGGTTTCCTTGCTGATCCTGGCCTGGGCTTCGGCCATCTTCGCGGCCTTCGCCGGGTCGGTAGCCTGGATGTACTTCATGGCCAGGGCAAAGCTCGACTCCAGCGTCGACATGCCCTTTTGAATTCCGGTATTCAACGACGCCTGATAGTCGATGCCGACCTTTTTGTAGGCGTCCACCACCTCGCCCGAACCAATTTTCTCCATCCAGTTCTTGAGGTTGTTGGCCGCCTCATCCGAGCCGCCGGCGGTCTTCATCTGCACCTGCAGCATGGCGCCCAGTGAACTGACCGCATCCATGCCGGTGCTGCCGTTCTTCTCCATGCCCGCCAACAGCTGGGGGAACCACCGGGCCATGTCGGCAGCTTCAAAGCTGCCCGCCTGGCCCTGCAGGGCAATCGCCTCGAGCGCCTGCTGCATGATCCTGGGATCGGTGATCTTGGCGTTCTGCTGCAGCGCCATGATCATGCTGGCCGTGTCGACCCCGCTGGCCCCTTGGCCCACGGCGAACTTGGCGGCCGTCGGTGCATAGGCCATGGCCTGCTTGACGTCCATACCCGCGCCGACCAGCTGATTGACCAGGTCGGCCACGTCGTTGCGGGCCATGCCCGTGTCCTGCGCCGTCTGGATCACGGTCTGGCTGAGCTGCGCCTCTTCCGGCTTGTTGACGATGTCGGACTTGATCGCAATGTCGCGAATGATCGCCTGATAATCCGCGCTGACCTTGGTCGGTATCGCCACCGCGCCGACGCCAATGGCCGCCTGGCCCAAGCTCGACTTGAGGCCGGTCTTGCCCTGCTCAAGCTGCTGGTGCCCCTTGAGCTGCAGATCGGCCGCCTTCGCCGCACGTCCGAGGCGCTGGTACTCCTGACCCAGCTTGGCGACCTCGACCCCCTGCTTGCGCAAGGAATCAAGGTTGCCATTGAGTTTGCGCAGCAGGCCCGTGGCCGAGGCCGACCCGCTGTCGTGCGCTTTCTTCCATTCCTCGCGCAACCGGATGGTTTCGCCAATGGTGCTTTTCAGCACCTTGGCCTTGTTGCCCTTGTCCTCCAGCTTCTTGATGCGGCCTTCGACCGTGTTGAACGCGGCCCCTACCGTCGAGCTGACGGCGCCGCCAATCATCACCGCTAACGCCAGTTTACTTGCCATCGGCAATCCTCATTACCGGCTCACTCCCTGAGCCACCAGACCATGTCGCTGAACGGCATGGTCATGATTTCCTCGATGGAAAAGTGCAGCTCTGCGGCTACGCGCCGGGCCAGCCGCCGCTGCACCTCGGGGTCAAAGCTCGTCGTCCTGCACCAGGCGAAAATACCCGGCCTGCACGCGGTTGTAGTCCTTGAGGGACAGGCCTTCGAGGTCCTTGGGGCTGACTTCGGCCAGCGAGGCGAACAGGTTCAATTCGCGCTGCTCGTCGTCGCCACTGGCAGTCGCCTGGGCGGTACGCACGTCGCGCACGGTCGGGGTGCGCATCGACAGGCTGTCGACGCGCACCCCGTTGAGCTCGCTGGGCACGGTCAATTTCACGACGACGCGGTCAGCGGTCAGGGTCAGGAATTTAGGGATTGGCTTGCTCATGGTGCGGTGTCCTTGTCAGAGATGGGAGTTAGAGGCCCAGGGCCGAGCGTTGCGCGGCCAACTGGTCGACGCCGTTGATCACACGCTTCATGCCCAGCGGGTCGATTTCGTAGACGGTGCGGCCGTCGACATCGAGCTTGTAGTAGGTGACGGCGAGGTTGTGCTTGATCTCGGCCTTGTCGCCGGCCTTCCAGTCGCCCATGTCCACCTCTTTCATGCTGCCGCGCAGGGTCACGACCACCGGGGTGGTCTTGCCCTTCAGGCCCTTGTAGGCCCCTCGGAAGGTGCCGTTGAAGGCGGTGCCATCGGCCAGGCCGAAGAACCTCAGCGACTCGCGGCGCACGCCGGTGGTGACAAAGCCGGCCTCCATCTTTTCCATGCCCATGTCATGCTCGATCGGTACATCCATGCCGCCGTAACGCCCCTCCTCCATCTTGAGGGTGAGCTTGGGCAGGGTCAGGCTGGGAACATCGCCCTGGAAGCTGGTGCCGTCCACGAACAGGTTCGTGTTGGTCAGGGTTTCGGGAATCATTGCCATTGCGGTCGCTCCTTAAGCGGCGGTATCGAGGACTTCGGTCAGCCACTGGTTGGTGACCTCGACGCGGAAGTTGGGGTTTTCGGCGGGCGGCACGTCGGTGAAACGGATGTTCCAGTACACCTTGCCCTGCTCCAGCTGGCTGGCCGTGTTGAGCTCGGTGTCGGCGTAGACCTCGAAGTTGATGATCGCGCCTTGGTTCTTGAGGTCGCGCATGAACGCCTGGAGGCCTTCGGTCACGTCGCTGACGTAAGTCGCGGTGATCGAGCGGTCGACCGCCCACTTGTGCCCGTAGAGGATCGCGTCCATGACGATGTCCATGGTCCGCACGCGGGTGACGAAGGCCCACTTCGGATCGCTGGACAGCGTGCGGTTGCCCCACAGGCGGAAGCCGTCGTCGCGAATGATCGTGGTGATGTTGGCGTTGTTCAGCAGGTTGGCCCGACAGGTCTCGTCGCCGTCCAGGAACTCCACCGCACGGGTGGTACCGGTGATGCCGACAAACTCCTTGTTCGATGGCGAGGCCCAGAAGCCGTACTCGTTGTCGGTCCAGGCGAACAGGCCCGCGACCCAGGCCGAGCCCGGCGCGTCGACCGTGGCATTGGCCGTGGTGTCCCAGTACTGCACGCCGGGGTCGACCATGAACGCGCGCTTGGCGCCGAAGTTTTCGGCGTACTCCATGGCCGCCTCATCGGTGGTACCCGGGCCGTCGATAATGGCGATGCCGCGCAGCTTGTCGGCCAGGGCCACCAGCGCGGTGCCAATCGCCAGGGTCGCGCTGTGGTTGGGGGTGACCAGCAACCGTGGCTGGGCGTTGAAGCGGCTTTTGCCGTTCAGCAGCGCCTGCAGGCCGGTCCGCGTGCCGTCGGCCTTCACGCCGCCGATGATGGCCGAGGTCTGCTCGGCCGCCTCCTCCAGCTTGGCCACGCCGCAGGCGACAATCACCGCCTTGGCGCGGGTGTAGATGGCCTGGCAGGCCTTGGTGATCGCCGAATCGGAACCGAAGGCTGCGATTGCCTCGCGCTCGTTGGTGATCAGCACCAGGTCATTGGCTTTCGCCGTGGGGGTGCCGTCAGCACCTGGGCCCGGGGTGAAAGTGTCGACCAGACCAATGATCGAGGACGACGGCAAGGCGATGGTGCGCGCGCCGGTGTCGACGTTCGTTACGGTAACGCCGTGGAAAAATCCGCTCATGGGTACTCCATAGATACAAAAAAGCCCCGCAAGCGGGGCCAGGAAGAGGAAGGTGAAACCGACGCGCTCGCGTCACTCGGTATTGGCGGTCGGCAGCGCGGGCCAATCGATCGTGCGGGGGAAACCGCTCTGCTGCTCGATGCGGTTCAGATCGACGCGGTACAGCCGCCACGCGTCATACGCCGCCTGCTCGTCAGCGGTCGCAATCTTGAGGTCGACCGCATCCTGAAACGGCGCCATCGCCTGAGTCGCGGCAGCCATCAAGCGCGCGGCTTCGGCGAGGGCCTGCTGCTTAAGGCCTTCCGCTTCTGCCTCCACGTCAAGGGTCCACTCGCCCTGGCTCCAGACGTGGAATGACGACGGACGCGGCGGCCGAAATTGCGACTCCTGCACGGTCCACCCTTCGCCGACCTCAGCAGGGCATTCGACCCAGATCAGCGCCTTGTGAAATCGCCCGGCGGGGTCGCTGTCCGTGACTTCCGCGACCGCCTCGCCTTCAATTCGTGCCCACATGATTTGCCCCTAGTAGTAAATTCTGACCGCACCGTGCGCACCTGGCGCACCGTTACTGACGGTGCGGCCGCCGCCGCCCATTCCGGGCTGCGATGGGCGGCCAACATCAGATCCCGCCCCCGCACTCTCGCCACCACCGCCGATGCCGCCATGCAAGCCGCCATTGGGGGTAGTGATCGGACCGCCGCCCACACCGATGCGATAGTTGATATCGCCACCGCTCCCAGACCCCGGCGCGCCCAGGACCGAGTCCACACGGCCGCCAGATCCGCCTGTAGCGGAGCAGACAGAGCCAAAGCTGCTGGCACCCCCCGCCGACCCGTTCGTGCCGTTTGACGCCGCACCCTCACCCCCGGCGCCGACAGTGATGGTCACCGAGGTGCCCGGCGTCAACGTCACCAGCTTCATCGCCACCCCGGCGCCACCGCCGCCGCTGGCCCCTGCCGTTGCGCTGTTCATCGCGCCGCCACCACCGCCGCCATACACCTCAACCCATGCCTTGGTGACGCCCGCCGGAACCACCCAGTTGAACACCCCAGGCGCTGCATAGATGGCAATGCCCCGGTACGGGAACTGGGTCGCCAGTTTCTTGGGGGTGACGATGGTGCTGTCATCGGCTCCACCATTGACCAGGGCCTGGGTAGCAATTTTGGCGATGCCCAGCACGGTCTCGGTGGCCTGAACGACCTTCGCCGTAATGGCCTGCAGCACACGCGAGGGGCTTACTGGCTTGGTGCTGTTAGTTCCCTCTTCCGCTTCGGCCTGGGTCGCAAACGTAACGCCATAACCAGCCAGCGAGGTCGCTTTGTCAGCCTTCCCGTCCGGGTCAAAATTGCCGCTGTGCCAGAGCTTTCGCCAGTTTCCACCGGCGCCCGAAGCATCTACACGGCGGAAGCCAAGCCAATCGGTATTGACGCCACCAATGAGCTGCAGGCCGTACTGACCTTCGGGATACTTGACGTGTATGCCGGCGCCATATTCGATGTCTGCAGGCTTGTCGGTGGTGAGGTTGCCCACGGTGACAAACTGACTGCCCGCCAGCCCGCCCACGGTCCCTTTGATCTGCACGGGTGCCGCCAGGAGGCCGCCGGCATCTTTGGGAAGCGCATCGGTGATGCCATAGCCAGACAGGGTGGTCGGGTTGGACCCCGCGACCACGATGCCGCGGTTATTGATCTGTACCTTGGTATAGGTCCCGGCAGTTCTGCTCGGCGGCAGAATGCTGAGAAACTGGTCGTCGACATACCCACGCGTCGCCAGGACCACGGCCGGATCAATCTTGAGCTGCACGTTGGCCGCGCTGGTAACGATGATGTTGAGCCGCACCACCTGTGTTTTGCCGGTGCCTTGTGTCAGCAACGGCTTGAAGCTCGGCGCGCAGTTGGCCACGGCGACCAGGTCGCCCGCCGAGTCGTAGAGGCCGATTTCGCGAATCCACCAGCCGCCCACGTCCGGCGGGATCACCTGTTCGGCGATGATGATGCTGGCATTGCTCGGGTCGACCTTGACCTGATTGAGCGCGGCGCGCCGACGCTCGTTGATCAGTTTCGTTTGCAGCCGATCCGGGATGGGCTCTGTGCCGTTGGCATCTCCCACCCCCATCTGTGAGAAAGTCCAGGGGGTGCCCAAGGCGTTGGCGTTGGCCTGCTTCGCCTCCCCCAACGCCGTCAGGATGGCAAAAAACTGACTGCTCGCTGTCGTCATGAGTACACGTCCAGATATTCGATTTGATGTTCGCGGCCGACATGGCCATAGGACCCGCTGACCTCGATGTCGCGCGACATCGGCGGGTACACGTCGATTTCTTCACCCTCGGCCATGCTCACGGCCAAGCGCAGGCTGCCGGCACTGGACAAGGCGATGGCCAGTCCTGTCAGGTGCCGGCTAACGGGTTTGGCGTCGTCAATCAGGCGGGTCAGCTCCTGATACATTTCCTCGGTGATGCCGGTATCGAGCACGCCCACCTGCAGCTCGAAGGTGCCCGGCACACCCAGGGGGACGGTCTGCCACCACTCGCGCACCTCGATCAGGTAGCCCAGCGGCTCCACTACCCGGCGCAGCGCGCCGATGGTGCCCTTGCGGGCATGGACGAAGAACGCCGAACGGATCACCGAGCGCTTGACCGCCTCGGACCAGTTGTTGTCCCAGCGGTCGACCGACCAGGCCCAGGCCAGTTGGTGCAGCAGGTGCGCCGGGCAGGTGTCCGGGTTGTACAGCGTGCGCAGCGGCGCCTCGATCGTCTCAACGGTCGCCACCTCAATCGCCCGCTCCAGCAGGGTGCTGCTGTTCGGTAGCAAACTGCTCACGTCAGGCACCCCGCGTTCCGGTAACGCCCTGGCACCATGCCGCCTGGGCCTTGGTCGGTCGAATGTCGGCCCAGCCAGGAATTTCCACCCGGCTGACCCCGTCGATATGCAGCTGCGCGTCGATGGCCGAGCGGGCCACTTCCACCCCCAGGCGACGCCGGGGATTGATCCACGCGCTCAGCCGACGGTTGCACTCGGTCAGAATCGCCTCGTTTTCCGGTCCGGAGCCTGACAGGTACACCACCGCGTCAATGCGGTACGGCAGGATCTGGGCGCTCTGCACGGTGAGACGATCACCGACCGGGCGCACATCCTCATCACTCAGCGCCGTGCGCACCGTTTCCAGCAGATCGGCAGCGGCCTGGCCGGTGCCCTCAAGCGCTAGCACCGTGACCACCACCGTCGCCGGTGACGGGCTTTCGGCGGTGGCATCGGCGACCAGCCCCGAGGCATTGCGCGCGTGCAGGATGTAGCTGTTACGCGGCCCGGCCGTGGTCAGACCTTCAAACACCAGCTGCACCCGCTCGCGCAGCGCGTCGTCCTCCTCCAGCACCTCCTCCACAGGTGGCACGGCGTTCAGGTCCTCGGCCTGCACCACCAGGCGCTGCAGGTTCACGTTGGCGGCCAGCTGGTCCAGGTCTGCACGCTTGGCGTAGGCCAGCAGCAGCGCCTTGGCCGCGTCATTGACCCGGCCCCGATTCTGCAGGCGGTTGTAGGCGCCCAGCTCGACCAGCGCCACCACCGGATCGCTTTCCAGTGCGGCGTCCCAGTTCTCGCCCATGAATGCGCGAAAGGCCGCCAACCCGGCCTGATAGGTTTCCTCGTAATCCAGGCTTTCCAGCACCTGCGGCGCAGGCAGCGCCGACAGTTCAATTGTGCTCATGCGCTTACCTCCAGCACGACGCCGTCGCCGAGATAACGGCCCGTCAGCTCCAGGGTGATCTGCCCGCCGACAATGGCGGTGACACGCACCCGCTCCAGTTTGAGGCGGGGTTCCCACCGTCCTAGGGCGCGGGCCACCTCGGCCTGCACCGCGCTTTTCCAGCCCTCATTGACCGGCAGGTCGACATAGCGGCGCAGCTTGCTGCCGAACTCAGGACGCATCCGGCGGCTGCCGATCGGCGTGCTCAGAATGACCTCGATCGACTGCCGCAGATGCGCCTGGCCGGACAGCGGCTGCCCCGTGCGGCGGTCCATTCCGATCATGGGATTACTCCGCCAGGCGCTCGAAGTCCGCGCGCTGATCCAGATAGGCCAGCGCCTCGGCGTCATCCGCTGGCACGCTGATACGGCCCCGGGCGATCGCCAGGGGGCGACCACCGCCCAAGAACAGCGAGCGAGACGCGTACTCCTTGTCGACATAGGTAATCGTCGCCGCTGCAGCGGGTGCCGCGGTTGTTTGCTTGGTAGCCATATTTGCTCCAAAAAAAGCCCGCACGCGGCGGGCTGTCAGTGTTTGTGGTTAGGCGTGTTGCCAGTCGTGTCGATGATCTTCCCGCCGCCTTTGATATCGCCCGTTACGCGTAACGGTCCATTGATCAGCACATTGCCAGTCAGGGTGATATCGCCTGCCTTGGCGGTGATCGCGCTGTCGGTCACCACCGCCTCGCTGCCGCCGACCTTGATGGCCACGGTGCCGCTGGGCAGGGTGATGCTGTAGCTCTTGGCCTGCCAGTCGTAGACCAGCGAGCCGCCATCGTCGAAACGCCACACCTCGACATGGTCGCGGTTGTCCGGCTGCGCGCCGGCATTCCCGTACAGCCCGGGCACAAACGTACCCTGCGCCGGTTCGCCGCTCGGACTGATCAGCGCGCCCTGCTCGCCCAGGCTCGGCGCACGCCAGTGGCGGGCCTTGCCTGCGGCCTGGCTATGCCAGCGCACCCAGGCGCTGGTCCAGTCGCCGCCGTCGGATACGCGCACCATGGCAGCGGGCAGGTCCACGGCGACGACTCGGCACGGGATGATCAGTCCGGCCAGCATGCGGTCGTGCTGCGCACTGGCGTAGCCGCTCACTCCAGGGCCTCCGGAGGTTGGTAATGCTGCTCGCTGCCTGGACCCGTGTCCGGACTGAACCCGAACACCAGCGTGCCCGGCGGCTCGTCTGGCCACAGCCATTCCGTGTCGCCCAGGTAGACCGGCTGCCGCCACGAAACTGACCAGGCCGAACAATGCTCGAGCACGGGTATGGACTCGGTCGGTATCGCCTGCACGTCCTGGACGTGGTCGACAAAGTCCATATCCCAATACTGGTTGTGCAGCAGTTGCACCAGCTTGCCCGCCAGAATGGCCGCCTGCAGCGGTGCCCGATCGCGCGACGACTCGACCAGCACGCAGGCCTCGAAGGTGGCCAGCAGGCACACCCGGCCGTCGCCCGGGTCAGGTCCCGGCGCCAGGTTGGTCAGCGCGTAGATCAGCGCCGGGAGAGGCATGCCCTCCTCCAGCACCGGATGGTCTTTGATGTACACCACCTGCGGCATGCCCGCCTTGATCGCCGCTGTCATGGCGTCGTGCAGCTGGTGCAGCTCAGGCGAAAATGTCTGCTGTTCGCTCACGCTCCACCTCCAGCACCAGGGCAACCATGCCGTCGCCTTGCGGTTCGGGCCGGACCACCTTGTAACGTCCGCCGCCCTCGGCGGCAGGCAGCTCCACGGTCAGCACGACGCCCTTGCCCAGCTTGGCCACGTCCGCAGCCAGCACGGTAAAGCGGGGTTCGCGCACCGCGTCGGCATTAACCGTTATGGCCAATCGACCGTTGCCTCCCTTGGCGCCCATCTGGGGATCAAGGAACGGGTCCTCGAAGGTGCCCAACACTGGGGTTCCATCCTCCAGGGTCGCGCGGTCACCCACGCGTACCAGGATTCGCCCAGTCAGTGCAGCCATGCGCTCACGAAAGGACGCGCCCGCCATTACTGGACGATCAGTACAGAGGCGAAGCCGTTGACCGTGTCGCTGGTCAGCTTGCCGTAGGGGCTGGACTCGGGGGTGTCCGCCGCCACCAGCGAGCCCGCCAGCACGCTGACCTTGCTGCCAGCCTTGAGGCCCACAGCAGCAGGCACGTCCCATTCGCCACCGGTGCGATAGACGATCGCGGCGCCTTTGGAGCCTGATTGCAGCGGCATCACCGCCAGATCACCGATCACCTGTGGCACACCGGCGACCGAGCCACCGGTAGGGGCTGGCAGCGTGACGGTGTCGCCCGAACTTACATAGTTGGTGGGCATTGCGTTTTACTCCTTTCCAGAAACAACAAACCCCGCCTAAGCGGGGTGTTTGAGGGTCACGACGGGTTACGCGCCGACGGACTTATTCAGGCCGCGCGCATCGAGCGCAGACACGCCCGCATCGATCCGGACCTTGGACGCGATACCGTCGCTGGTGAAGCCTTCCTGCTGGTCGATGTACGGCGTATCGATGCCGTCCAGGTACGCCACCTCGATGGTGTCCGCACCCTGCTTGGCGGCCATGTAATAGGCGCTCGACGAAGCGGCATCCAGGCGCGGCTCGGCGATCGTCTGGGCGAAATTGCGAATCGGGTTGTCGATGCCCGCATTGGTGTCAGCGCCTGGCACCGACGCCGAACGGATCAACTGATTGGCCTTGTCTTCCAGCGCCACTGGGCACAACAGGAAGGCCGGGCGAATATTCAGTGGCCGGGTTTGCGCACCCTTGGCAGTCAAAGCTGGCTGCAGCGCCATGGCGGTCTTGGCCGCGCTCAGTGCTTCAATCGACAGCTTGGAACCGGCACCGGTGAACAGGTTTTTACGCGAGGCATCGAACAGCGGCTTGCCGTCCTTCATCTGAACGTTGCCGGTCAGGAGGCCGTAAACCAGATCACCGATGGTGGCCCGTGCCGCCTCGCCCAACAGGTACGGGATGCGGGTCAGCGCATCCAGGTCGTCGTTGATGATCGCCTGACGGTTGATGGTGAACAGCTCGCCAAAGGTGGCCAGCTGGATGGTTTCGCCGGTATCGGTCAGGGTGATGTGTTTGTACTCGGCACCTGGGCGAACCTCGCGCAAGGACGAGAACGAGCCCAGGCCTACACGGTTGTGCACCTTGAAATCGCCGAGACGGCCTTTCTTGGTCCACAGGTGGTAGGTTTCATCCGCCTTGGCCCAGCCCTCCAGCAGCGACTTGTGCGAAGCGTCCAGCAGGATATTGCCGAAATCGCTGGTACCGTGCGTGAAGGCCAGGCCGATCATGCTCATCACGTTGAGCGAGGCTACACCGACGCCACGCTCTACCAAGGAAGCGCGGGCCAGCTCGCGCAGGGTCATGTTGTTGAAGCCGTTGTCGGCCTCCAACTCGCCCAGGCCGGCACGGGCATACAGCGAGGCGCGAACCGAGTCGCCGACCAGGTTGCCGTTGGTGGTGTGCCCCGGCTGGCGAAGGCTGCCTGTTGGTGTGGTCTGCTGCCCGATGGCGGCCAGCAGCTTGGCGTTGGCCTGCTCGACCGTGCAGTTGACGTCGTTCAGGCAGGTGTCGCGCAGCGCCTCATGGCCTGCAAATGGCACGAATGCGGCGTTGATCGCGAGACGACGGGTGCCGTCGGCGGCCAGGACGCGCGCGGCGATCTGTTCGGCGGTCTCCGCCGGGTTGGTCGGCGCCGGATTGCCGGGCACGTTGGTCGGCAGGGTGACCGAGCCGCTTGGGGCGAACAGGTGTTTTGCAGCTGGGGGCATTTTGGTGAAGTCCTTCATGCGGTTGGAGTTGAATTGTGCAAAGGCCTCGACGGCCTCCAGCAGCGTGTCAGCAAAGCCCAGGGCGACTGCCTCGGCGCCGGTCATCCACGTCTCGGCGGCCAGCAGTACTTCGACTTCCGCAACACTCTTGCCGGTCTTGGTGACGTACACCGCCACCATGCCGCTCTCGAACTGGTCAAGCGTTGCGGCATACGTGCGCATGGCCTCGGCATCACCGCCTTGGATGCCCCAGGGCTTGTGCACCATGATCATGGCGTTGGCCGGGATGCGGATTTCGTCGCAGGCCATCAGCACCACGCTGCCCATGCTCGCCGCCAGGCCGGTCACGGTACCGATCTTGCGTGCCTTGTGACCCTTGAGCAGGTTGTACATCGCCATGCCCTCGAACACGGCGCCGCCCGGCGAATTCACGTACAGATTGATCTGTGACACGTCACCGAGCGCGCGCAGGTCGTTGGCAAACTGCTGCGCGGTGATGCCTGAATCGCCGATATCGCCAAACAGGAACACATCAGCTACACCTTGCGTCGCAGCCGCCTGGATGGTGTACCAGCTCGCACCGCCGCTATTCGTCACCCCCGCCGACCCTTGCGGGACCATCAGCATCGGGGGTTCGGTCTTTGTCATTTGCAGGTTCATTGGGTTGATTCGCCCCATAGATTTGGTGGTAGTAGTCCGAGCTGTACACCAGCTCGTTCGCACGGTTCGCGGCAATCTCCGCGATGCGGGACGCCTTGAGCTCCGATGGGTTGCGTTGCCGTGAACGGGCCACTTCGGCCTCATCGGCAAACCCGGCCTTGACCAGAATTTCCCAGGCGGTCGCCTCATGCACCGGGTTGATCCAAGGCATGACCGGACCTTGGTAGAAAGCGCCGTAGAGAGTGCGCTGGTCGACGTCCGCCGGCACCTTGAGCTGCCCGCTCATCACCGCCATGCGCAGCCAAGCGCGGTACACCGGGCGACACCAGTAGTCGATGAACTCATGCTGCAGCAGGTCGTAACCCAGCTGGCCCTCGACCAGCTCCTGGCGTTGCGCCGAGTAGGTGCCGTCATAGCTGCGGGCCACACTGGAATAGGTGCTGCGCGTCCCGGCCGCCACGGCCTTCAACTGGCCGTTACGGAAACCCTCGAGGAACGGGTTAGGGCGGTTGCTCTCGATGGTCCCGACTTCCTCACCCGGTAGCAGGTTGTCGATCACCATGCCCGGGGCGAAGGGGAAAGTACGCTGCTCCTGGGCTTGCCCTCTGCCGGGCATCACATAGTCGTCGGGCGTGCCCTTCTTGATGTACATGGCCAGCGCCGCGCTGATCCGCGCGGCCACCCGTTCGCTTTGCTCGTAGTCCTTGATATCCGCCAGACGGATCACCACGGCGTGCAGCAGCGGCTGGCCACGGTTCTGGCCAATGCGCTTGCGGTGGGCAATGTGAATCATCCTGTCGGCCGACACGCGCTTGGTGTTCTGCGCCAGACCGCCGGTCATCTTGGCCCCGGGGTGCGATTTGAAAAGGTGGTAGGCACGTACACGGCGCCAGGAATCGCGTTCGACGCCCTGGACGATGCCCTGAGACAAATCGTCGTATTCCACCGGCAGGTAGTCCGGCTCCAGCAACTCAAGGGCAAACGGCACCCCATGCAGGTGCTGGTAACCCGGAACCGTACCCATCAGCATCTGCGCCAAGGCCTCGCCATCGCGCAACCAGGTGCGACACACCAAGCGCTCCATCTGCGGCCGCGTCAGCTCGCCAGAAGCCTCGGGCCTGAGCGACCATTCCCCCCACAACGCCTTGATCGCGCTGGCGAACTCGGTATGCACCGTGCCGTCGGAACGCATCGGAATAGGCTCCACGGCAATACCAGGGCCACCCACCACTCGCTCATCCATCCGATCGAACAGACCAGTGACCAGATCGTGGTCCTCATCCAGCGCGCGGATCTGCTCGCGGATCGACTTGAGCGCGGGTTGCAACGCGCTGTCCGCATCGCGCGTCTGCTTCACCGCCTTGTGTGTCCGTGACGGTCGCGCTGCCTCGAAGGCCTGGATCACATTGCGCGCCCGCAGGCGCTCGGCCACTACCCTGGGGAAAAAGGGCTCCAGGGCCCGGTCCACCAGTTCGCCGATCACCCGAACGTCGCCAGGGAATGCCCTGGACGCCCCCCGCGGGCCTCATGCGCCGCCCGGCGTTCCCATTCCACCCGACCGGCGCGGATCTGCGGTAGGTCCGCCATCACGACCCGACGGCCATTGAATTGCACATCCTTGCCGCCTTCCAGTAGCGCCATTTCAGCCTGCAGGTAACGGTCGACCATTTCTTGGGCTGTCACAGCCATGCGTTTGCTCCTGTCTCGATCCAGCCGCCGGCGGCAGGCTGGGTTTCTAATGCCGGCGGGGCCGCCGACGGTTCAGGCGCTGACACTGCAGCCGGGGACGGCGCGTCCTCGGCAACGGGTACGTCATCGTCTTCTTCCACTTCCCATACCCCGGTGTCAGGGTTCTGGCTGGCCAGCAGATCCAGGTCCAGGCCGAACCGCTGCTGACTGATGCGCAGGGCGGCCAGTGCATACACCGCGCAGTCGAGCGCTTCGTTACGGCGGCCGCCGGCATCCCAACGCATGACTCGGCGGCCCTTGATGACCGCCCATTTCTTGCGCTCGCTGGTCAGCTGCTGCAGCTCGTCTTCGTCACAGACCAGCTCATCAGCGGGCAGGTGGATGCAGCCAGGCACCGGTCGAGGACCGTCCGGCTGCAGCTTGAGGCGGCTGTAAATCAATTCCTTGGCGTTGTCGGTACCGACTTCGGTCAGGTAGACCTTGCTGCGCTTGTCCTTCTTGCGTGGGAAGTTGGCAATCGGCTTGCCGTAGGTGCTGGCCCCGAAAATCGGGATCACCCACTGCACGCCATGCTTGCGGCTCTCGGCGCGGACCTCGTCCGAGTAGTGGCCGCCCGAGTCCCAGCACCAGCGTTCCACGCGCATCACCGATCCATCTGCTCGGGTGAAGCTACGGTGCAGCTCGCGGCCGACCTTGCGGCGCAGCTCGATGCTGGCCGGGTCGCCCGTGAGAATGAAGCGGTGAATCAGCCAGGCTTCCTCGCCGGCGCCGTAGGCCCAGATCCGGCCCTCGTAGCGGTCGTCCTGGGTATCGATGCCACCAAACAATGCCACCGCCCTGCTGGGCACCTGGCCAAACACTTCGCGGCGGTCGCGCAGCTGCTCCCAGTCCAACTTTTCGCCTTGGTCTTCCTCCCACACCTCGCCGAGCGTGGTGTTGACGAAGGTCTTGAGCTTGCCCCGGTCCTTGCCGACCTTGGCAAAGTCAGTGGCGATATCGATCCAGGTGGTAAACGTCGAGTATCCCGTCCACACGCTGAACGTCACCGAACGGGGCGTAACGGTCGGCTCACCCGACGCGTCGAACCACTCCATGCTGTCGCGCGTCCAGATGCCGGACCGCTGACAGATCCAGCGGCCCGTCTCGGCGGCGGCCTCGACCATTTCGTGATATTCGAACGTGCCGCCCTGGCAGTGCGCGCACAGATACCAGGCGGCCTCGACCTCCTGACGCTCATTGAGGCGGTACTTGATGCCAAACGGCTCATCCTTGCCGCCCCAGTGCAACACCTGCTCGGCACCGCAGCACGGCGACTTGATGCTGAGCCGCAGGTCGTGCGGCGACTCGATCGCGGCACGGCTGATCTGGCACTTTTCGGATTCAGTAGGTGTTGATCCCCGGATCGACTTCTTGAAGGTGGCACCTTCTAGACGCTTGTCACCCAGGAACGTCGGGGCGCCCTCGCCTTCGATATCCTCATCGAATTTCGACAGCTCGTCGTAAATGACGGTGTCCGGGCTCTTTTCCCGATAGTTACGTGCCGCCTTACCACCCAGGCACCACAGCATCTTGCGATTAGCAAAACACTTGGCCTCCAGGGTGTTGTCGCGATGCTTCATGCCGTACCAGGGCGCCAGATCGAGCACCACCGGCACATCGCGAATCATGCCCTCGATGTGGCGTTTCATGACGCCCTCGGCGTCACCCTCGGTCGGGCAGTACATCAGCACGTTGCGCTTCTTGTGCTGGATCAGGTAGCCGATGAAAGCCATCAGCATCTTGGTGTAACCGAGTCGCGCCGATTTCACGAAGTTGACTTCGCGGATCAGGTCATTGCCCATCGCATTGAGGATGGCCACTTGAAACGGCGCCGTTGTCCATCGCCCCTCCTGATAGGAAGACTCCGAGGACAAGTAGAAATGTTTATCAGCCCACTCCACCACAGTCATGGGCGGTTCTTTGAACAACGACGACAAGCCAACACGCACCGCGTTAGCCAGTGTCGTCATCCAGGGTTGAAAGGAACTCATCGAGAATCTCCGGCAAACGGTCGTGAAGACTGGCCGCCTCGTTACGCGTAACGGCCACTTCACGCTGCACCGCTTCAAGGTGGCGTGGTTCGATATCGGGGTGCTTGCGCTTGACCTTGGTATGCACGGTGTCGAGCGTTGAGCCGATCAAACTGGTGAGCCGACCGAAGGCAAACGTCATGAAATCAACCGGGACCAGGTGGCGTCGCTTGACTTCGTTTCGCATCTCCATGGCGTCGGCTTGCTCTTTGGTCAGACGGAAACGCTCGACGGCGGTCTTGTACTCAAGGTCTGGGTCTTTGTCGGCATCGCCAAGTTGCTGCTTCCCGCTTTGGTGCTGCAGGCGGTTATCCAGCACCGAGCGGGTGTCATAGAACGACTCTCGACCGATCTTGGCGACTGGCTCGACGCCCCATTTGTCAAAGGCTTGAACCGAAATCCCGAGGCTTTCGGCCATACGTTTTTTGTTCAGCCAGTACGGCTGTCGGGTGATCGTTGGATTTGTCATGGACTAAACAACAACCAACCTCCGAAATTGGGTCATACATAGCGAAAGAGCGGGGCCCGAATTACCCCCTATCGCCGGTGGGCCTGGGAGGACCCATCGACGGGGGGTGGGGGTGGGGTCGGGGTGCCGCCCGAGGGGGTGGCGGGGGCCTCGGCGACCAGCTGGCCGACCTCTCAGCCACGGGGGCGCGATCACGGCCGCGCGGTGGCGACCGCCTGCTTGAGCGCGGCGGTGAGCTCGGCTTGGTGGTGCGCCTTGGCGATGTTTCCCGCGATCTTGAAGAACGGGAAGATCACCCGGTAGCCCGGCGCGCCCTTGCTGTACAGGAACACTGGCGCCACTTGCTTGCGCGCCTTGCGCTCCCACACCCCCATCTCGCCGTCGATGGTGCCAACGAAATAGCGCTCAGCGTTGCCCTTGCGCTTACTGCGCTTGCTGCCTGTGGCGTTGGATTGATAGCCGCGGCCACCCTCGGCGGCACCCAGACCCGACAGGATGCGGGTCATGGTGCCCCGCGAGACGTTGCCGTACTGGTTGAGCAGGTCCTTGGCTGGCAGGGCGAACTGCCTCGACTTCATCAGGCCCTGGGCAATCAGCGACTTCTCGAACCGCTTGTGCGGACGCTGGCCGCCCTGCACCGCCTGCTGCAGGTAGGTGTCGGCCGGAATGCCCGTGGTCCAGGCATCCTTGAAATACACCTTGGCCGGACGGGACTTGGTCGCCGCCTGGACAAACAGGCTTTTCATGGTGGTGGGGGTCGGCCGATCCAGGCGCTTCTCCATGACCTCCAGCACGCCCGGCTTGACCCGCTGAGCCAGGCGCGTCTGAGCCAGTACCAGGGCAAAGGGGATCTGCTTACCCTTGATGTCCGAGATTTCCCGGAACAGCGCATTGCTATCAGCGGCGATCTTCAGGTCAATCATTGAGCCACCTCAATTATTGTTCCGACTGCACCCCTGCGCGCTTGGCCAGGAACTGGGTGTAGAGCCCACCAGCAACGTCTGCACCGATCACAGCAATGACGATGCCGAGACCAGCAGCTAGATACAGGTTGTTCCAGATTGCCAAGGCAAGCAGAAGGGTTGCCATGCCGAGCAAGCCCGACGCCAGAAAGCGTAGAGCCACCCGCTGCAGAATCTGTCGCAGACTCAGGTCGGCGCCTGATGCCCGCAACATCTCTCCGGAAAGTCCTGCCATGCTCAGGAGGATCAATAGCCAAAGCGGTACATCGGCGAGAGCCTGATGCTCGGTACTCATCTGCATTCCTCTGTAGGGTCGGCCGCTAGGACACTGTCATCCGCTCGGGGCAAGGAGCCAGGCATAGGGCCGAAAACGAAAAAGCCCAGCGCGATGGCTGGGCTCTAAAAAGCAAAAAGCCCGCCTTGAGAGACGGGCTTTGCACGCGGAAAAACCGCAAAGTAACGTAAATCTAAAGATTCGGCCCGGGGCTGTCAAGCTGCCTCGCGCCGACTTTCTAAAGCGCCGTCTATCCAGGCTATTCCTGCCTTCCACAACTGCCTGGTCTTCTCTGCGCCAAACCCAAGCTTTTTGCCGACATCAACTAAAGCAGTGTCCCGTGACGTGTAGTAACGAATGATCACCTTGCCGCACTCCGGATATCGATTGCGCAGACGCCCTACCAGACGGTCCATCATCAACGCTTCGTCATCCGTGATCATGGGTGTCGCTACATCGTTCTCACGCGATGCGCAGCACGATACCCCCGATCCCAGTACCACCCACCTGCCCCAATGCTCCAACAGATCTTCAACCGTCCGCTCTAACATCCCCATGCCCTTCACCTTAATCCCCAGTGTAATTTGACCCACCCGCACCTCGGCGATTGGACTCTGTGTACTGCTGCTCCGGCCCGACCACCCTCTGTGGGGCTTTCAGTGCCGATATTTCTTGTTCTGCCGCCTGCAACTTGAAGCTCAACTGCGTTACCAGCTCCTCCAACGAAAGCACCAACCTAGAATCCTCAACAACCCAACCCGAACCATTGCAGTCGCCGCAAGCACGCTCATAAAACACCCCCATCACCACCGCCCTACCCCGACAAACTGGACACCGAATCAGGTCCAGGCGCGGATGATCAAAGCCACGGCTCATGCTGTTTTTCACGTTTTGCATTCTCCCCTGTAATAAATTCGTCGATGGGGCTCCGCGCCTTGCGTGGTTTGGGCTGCGGCCCGTTGTGAGAAATTGCGGATTGCACGCCCGTCAACCCATGGATGGCTGCAAAACCGACCCCGTCTAACCATTCGTGCCACTGCTCAAGTGCTTCCCGGCGAAGCCCGTTGCCTTTGGTTTTGATGTAGGTATCAGCAACCTTGCCAAGTGAGTGATTGAGCAGCATTTCGCCGATGAACCCATCAACGCCCATGTCGAGCCATGCAGTTCTTGCGACCTTTCGCAGGTCGTGGCTGGACCACGCACGGCTGGCAAGACGGCGAAACACTGCTGAAGCTTGACTCTGGCTAAGGGGCTGCCCTTTGCGACCGGGAAACAGGTACTGCCCGCTGTACCCGCCTGCGATCTGCAGGGCGCGGTACCGGCGCAACAGGGCGCACACTTGCGGGGTTAGTGGCAGCCGGTGCTCGGTCCGGGTCTTGGTCCGAATCGCAGGAATGAACCACTCTGCATGGCTCAGGGTGAAGTCAGCCCACTCGGCCTGTCGCGACTCGCCCAACCGCGTGCCGTGACAGATCATCAACAAGGCCAGCATCGCGTCGGCCGGGGCCTGCTCAAACAGGCCGCCAAGTGTTGGAACGACTTCCGCCAGGTGGTCTGCACGCAGGCGGCCGTCCTTGGGCAGGATCTTAGTCTTGATGAAGTGCTTGAACTTCATCTCGGCCATGGGATTGACGCCAAGCAGGCCCAGCTCGCGTGCTTTCCCAACAGCCAGGCTCAGCACTCGGAACATCTGCCGGACATAAGCTGTCGAGTACTCCGCCTGAGCGGGCCACATCAGTCGCTTATCCAAGGTGGCAGCAGTCAGCGCACCAATCGGCAAGTCATCGAGCCGCGGCAGCAGCTGCTTACTGATCACAGTCCTGACCGTATCCTTCCAGGATGCGGACAACGCTGCATCGCTGGCTGATCGCTCGCTGAACCAACGGAGCAGATCGCCCATCGTCACCAACCCCTCGAGGGCAACGGCATCACCTGGTTGTCCCAGCAGCCGCTGACGAAGCGCTGGCAGCTCAGCAAATATGGCAGCCGGACCGTATTCCGGAAAACGAGCGAGCCGGTTCCACTTACGGCGGACAACCAAGAACCACGTCCCTGCCTGCCGGCTTTTGTCAAACCGAAACCTCAAACCAGGGTGACGTGGGTCGCGCAGATCGCGCACCGCGAGCTCGGCTGCCTGTCGGCGTATTTCAGCATCGGACAATTTCACCGCCACAGTTGCACTCATGCCGAAACCAGCCTCTCGCGCAGCAGTTCTTCTTGAAGATCGACAACTTCGAATGCAGATGGCCACATGCGTACGCCGTGCAGCCGGGCCGACTGCTCGTCGCGGTACAGGGCAACCGGCGGCTGGGGCTGGTGGCTGAGGCCGAAGGCCTGGCTGTGGCAGTACAGTGCGTAGCGGTACTCAGCAGGATCAGGCGCCAGCAGCACTGGATCGCTCATGCGCTTTTCCTCGAGGCGCGCAGCGCGGCCAGCGCATTGCGGCCAACCTCGGGCGTACGGCGCGGCTGGGCCTTCGCGGGAAGCGCCAGCGGCATTGCCTGGAGCGGCTCACCCGCCATCAGGCGGCGCACGGCGATGGCATAGTTGCGCTCGAACAGCTTCAGGCTGAGGTCGGCAGCGAGGCGGTTCAGGTTTTCAAACCCGCACTCCTTCGCCGCGTGCCATACCGCGTCATGCGACCACTTCCCTGCCCCGGCCATCGATGGGTGGGCATTGCGGCACGCTTCGTGGAACGCCGCTTTCAGCGTTGGCAGGCCGAGCATCTCCGGCGATGGCTGGCACCACTCGATGAACTTGCCCGGCGCCGGGATGAACTCGCGGCCCGATTGGCGGCAGCGCATCAGCCCGAACTGCAGCTGCTCGGGGGTATTGATCCCTGCCTCAAGGAACGCGGTCAGCCATTGCTGCTTGGCGGCCTTGTACGTGTTCATGTCCGGCCAGGCCTGCTTCCAGGCGCTGAAGATGGTTCGCAGATCACGGAACAGCCCGTTGATCACCGTTGCGGTCTTGCGATCAAGCTCAGCCTTGACCTCGGCTGGCAGCGTGTCCCCAGCAGGGATGTACTGGCCGGTTTGTACCTTGGCCCAGAGGCCATGGGCGATGGTGGCTACCTGGTTCACTGGTCACTCCCCCCGTTGATCCATGAGGTGTCGTCGTCATCGAAAGAGCTGGATTGCTGCGCGCTCGGTTTGCCGGTAGCGGATCGAGCTGCCCGGGCCAGGTCCGATTTCACCCAGTTGACCAGGGCGGCGAGCCATTGCTTCTCGGTCTGCACCAAGCCCTTCGCGTCGTGGTGCAGCACAAACCCTGCGATCGCCTTGGAGCCGAAGTTGTCCAGGGTGAGTCCTGCACGAAGTGCGTAGGCCTTGAGCTGGTTTTGATCCGGCTCCCAGTCCAGGAACATTTCGAACGGCTCGCGCAGAGAGTGAGTAGATTGGTTAATTGACGTATTGGGTGCAGCTGCTGCACCCCGTTCTGCGTTTTCCTGCACCCCGTTCTGCTGTGAGCTGCACCCCGTTCGGTTTGCTGCACCCCGTTCTTTGCGAGGTGCAGCAGATGCACCCCGTTTCAATTGGAGGTCGTACACGACTGGGCGACGGTCACGGCGGTCGATGTAGGCCGCGGCGATAGCTTGGTTGCCTTCGACAATCCAGCCAGCTGCGGCCAGCTCGTCGAGCTTGAGGCGGATAGTGCGCTCGGACAGGCCGGTGTCTTCGGACAGCGTGGCAGCCGATGGGAAGGCGCCACGGCCATCGCTACCGGCGTAGTTGGCGAGGCACAGAAGGACGTGTCGTGCAGCAGGATTCTCGATCTCGGATTTCGGGATGGCGAGAGCCCAGGTCATGGCTTGAACGCTCACAACGAACCCCCGGCGTTCTTCTCGGCCAGGTAGGCCAGGCCTTTGGTGGTCACAAGCACGCTGTACGCCGCGCGGTCTTCGCCCGTTTCCGGGTGCGGCTTGAGCGACGTGACCTTGTGCTTGAGCAGGCCGGCAGTGATGCGTGGCTGGTAGGCGACCCAGCGCGTCGATCCTGGGCGGCGGTATATCCACCGGTTCTCCTCCATCCAGGCGAACAGCTTCGACGGCGCCAGCTGCAGCTGCTTGGCCGCGTCGGTGATGCAGATCGCCCCGCCGGCTCCAGCCAGTCGGTTGATGGCCGCGACCTTGGGCGCCTGCTGGGCCAGGGCTACTTGCAGGCGCTGATTCTCTTCGGCCTTGTCGGCAGCTAGGCGCAGGGCTTCGGCGAAGTTGGTCGGGATCTGGACCTGGGCCACCACTCGCGATTCCAGCTCCTGCCAGCGATCGATGATCTTGGCGCGCAGTTCGACGCTGTACCCCGAGACGACCACCATGGTGTCTCGGTAGGTGAGCAGGAACTCGACGTAGCGCTGGCCGTTCTGCGGGTGGGTGTAGGGGGTCTCGTTCGATGAAACGACACCCTTCTTGATGAGCAAGCGGACCGTCTTGAGCACGTTATCGTGTGTGCTGCCCGTGAGCAGTGCGATCTCGCGGGAGGACATCACCTGATTCGTCAGCTTTGGTGATCCAGCCAGAACTGACGCGCCAGCTCCGGTATTGCTTGAATCGTGTGCGATGTGCATAATCGACCTCGTTGAGTGTTTGAAGAAACCGGGGTGCCACCCGGTTTTTTTTCGTCCGTAAATTGGCCAAGGAGGCTATGGAATGGTTAAGGGCGCTATTGCGGCGGCGAATCTGAACATTGGCCGGTATGTTGCGAGGTCGCCTGCGGGCTACCTGGTGATGGATCTGATGCAGGGGGACCTAAACCTCCGAGACGTTGTGAGTTTCGATCCCACACATTTCGGTCCGGCTTGGTTGATAAACCACACCACCGGAGAGTCCGTCGAAGTCTGCGTCGAAGCACTTCTTTCAAACCTACGAGCAGCAGTAGCTCTAGCGGAGAGTAGATAACCCCGTTCTCAAAATGCCCTCCGAGCCACAGTCGCTTGCCAGTATTCATAATCTTTCTCACCGCTTTCTCCTGCTGACCGCTGCCAGGTTATGTCTATGAAATAAGTACTGGATGAATGAACAGCGGGACGACCTCACTACTGGCGCAAAGCCAGATCGTTGATAATTCGTTTCAGGGTCAGGCTGATGCCCGGCGTGTCATCCAGAATGGTTAAGCGGCGTTGCGCTTGGCCTTGATCACTTTCTTGTGAAGAGCCTCAATCGCCTTGCCCACTTCGTATCTGGTGCCTCCACCCTTGGTAATCCTGAAGATCGTGGTCTGAGTCGCCCCGCACTGCTCCGCAATGCGCGCTTGGCTCCAGCCCTCCTCTGCCAAGTCGGCCAGCATCTGGGTGATGGTCATATAGCATCCTTTAATACGGTTTGTAATTAGCCATGATAATACGCTACCGAATTAGCACAGGCAATACACTTCGCCCTCCCTTAATTCGCCGGGTCGAAGCTATGACGATTGCGCTGCGGCTGCGCACGAAAATGACCGAGAAAGGCCTTTCTGAGAACGAATTGGGTCGACGCGCCGGCGTTCCGCAACCGACCATTCATCGGATCCTGCATGGGGACAGCAAAACCCCCAGGAAGCTCACTGTAGAGAAGCTGGCTCGTTCGCTTGGTGTAACTCCCGAGTGGCTACTTTTTGGCTCTACCCACGGGAATGTGGTATCAGTGCCGCATCCGCACAGGGAAGCTAAGGAGTACCCAGTGATCAGTTGGATAGCTGCAGGTGCATGGGCTGAATCGTGCGATGTGAAGCATTTAGGGCTTGGCGCGGAGATGTTGGCGTCGAATGAGAATGCTGGTGAGAATGGCTACTGGCTTGAAGTGCAAGGAGATTCGATGACCCCTTCACAGGGGAATGGCTTCACTCCAGGTATGCGAGTCCTCGTAAAACCGGAAGGCTTTGATCTGGTCAGCGGCAAGTTTTACATCGCTCGCCTTCGCACCTCCGGTGAGACGACGCTGAAGCAGTACGTGAGGGATTCAGGCATTGAGTACCTCAAGCCGCTGAATCCAGACTTCAAGATGATTGTGATTGATGAGACGGTCCACATCATCGGCAGAGTGATTGATATCAAGTACCCCGCCTCCTTCCTGTAGCACCTCCCGCCTAGCCCGTAATACAAAACCCGCCACCACCCGGCGGGTTTTTTATTGCCTGCGCACAAATTAATTCACTTTCGGATTAAAACCGCTTGACCGTTTTAATTCGGTTTCGTATTGTTCGACCCATCGAAGCGCATTACGCCGCTCCGGTTGGGGCCTCAAAAGGATCCACCGCTCTTTAACAACCCGACGTGACCACCTCGACGCACCCAGGCCATCGCCTGGGTCGGGACAAGCTAAGTCGTCGACCACGCAGCCTCTGGATAGCTGCCGGACTCCCCTCATGGGAGGACGCCAAACCATGAAAGCCAGCCGGAAGATCATCGATCACGAAATGTGTGACGCCGGCCAGGTTGGGAAACCGCGGCGCCGAGCATGGAGCGGAAAAAACACCACAGGAGGAAACAGCCCATGAAGTAGCAAGCCCAGCCGTAAAGCGGACCGGCAACCCACGACGAGCTGCCCCATTCACTGGGCCGCAGAGCTGCAGCTGGCAGTCGTGTAGCGAACATTGACCCCGACGACCACGGAGCCGAAGCCGATCTAGGCGCCGTGACCAGGGAAGCTCAAGGCCGAACAAGCGCAAAGCGATGCCATCGGCGGCGGAGCGAGATCCAAACGATTCACTGAAGCACCTGGGCGACCGGGTGCTTTGGGAATCCACTGGAGGCAGCACCGTGAACAAAGAAGATATCTACGACCACCAGATCAGCCCTCTCATGCAGAAGGTCATCCAGATTTGCAAAGACGCAGGCATTGCAATGCATGCGAGCTTCGACATCGCGCATGACGGTGAAGGGCCAAATGGCGAGGACTGCTCCAGCCTGACTTGTACCACCCACCTGCCGGATGGTGACGGCAAGTTCAACCAGCGCTTTGCGAAAGCGAACGCGATCATCAGCCAAGGCCACCAATCGCAAGCTGCTGCAGTCATGCACCTCACTACCGTGAACGCTGACGGCTCGAAAACCCTGACGGCAATCATCTGATTTCACTGGCTGGCCTTGGCATCAGGGCCAGACGGGGAGCCATCAGGAGGGCAGGCATGTATACGACCGACGATGTAATGAAGATCCGAAAATTCGGGCGCGTGACCATCACCAAACAGGGCATCAGTGTTGAAGGCTTTGAAGTGAAAGGTGCCATGTGCCGCGACGTTGCTGTTATGGCTGCGGCCTGGGCGATCGGTGAGCTTCAGCGGGAAATGCTCAAGACGATCGAAAAGCCCGGCGGCGGAAATATCGGGGTCGACTGAGACATCACCATGACAACCACCCCACTCAAAACGATCAGCCTGACTGTGCACGAAGACGGCAAGAAGGTCATGTCGCTGCATAACAGCGAGGTGGTCAACGGCCTTTTCTACGCCGCGCATGTGCTCACAGGCATCGAGCGGCTCGACCTGATCGAGAAGATACAGGCCGCGCACGCAGAGCTCGAAGCGCGATTCCGATAGACCCTCACAACCAACGCCACGTCAGCCTGACGTTAACTGCCCGAGCGCCAGGTTCCCCATCACCTGGATGCATCGGTCGTAACGCTCGCCCTCCCCTGGTCCGGGAGGTTCACGGCAGCGAGCGTTACGACCAATGCATCCACCCCAGAGAGGCAATACATCATGACTACGATCACCAGCGGCGATTGGATGGGCCACCTTGGGCGTGGCCTTGCACCGCGTGAGTTGCAATGCGTTCTGTTCGTGGCCCAAGGCCTGACAGCGAAAGAGATCGCCAAGAACATCGACATCGCCCCGGGCACCGTCGACAAACGCCTCTCCGCAGCAATGTTCAAGCTCGGCGTTCTGCGCCGTACCGCCCTGGTGGCCGAAGCCATGAAGCGCCAGATCATCAGCCCGGCCTGCTACATGCTCGCCGCGATGATCGCCATGCACACCGTCATGGGTGATGACCCCGCCCGCCGTGAGCGCCGGAGCGGTGATCGCCGTGTTGCCCATCTTCGTGTGGAGCGGACGGCTGAAGCCTTCGAATGCCACGTCTGACCCCTTCCCAACCCTTTGAGGAGATTCCAATGCATCCATCTATGCAAGAGCGCGTGGCCGGCCTGGAGGCGATGCGTGCGCGCACCACGCTTGCTACCGATCAGATGTACGCCTTGATCGGCCGCCCAGCACCTGCCAGGCAGATCCGCTTCCAGGTCATCAGCAAGGGCAAGGCGTTCCACATCGTCGAGCGACTCACCGGCAAGACCAAGGGCTTCTGCTTTACCCACCGCGCCGCGCTGAATTTCGCCCAGGCGCTGGAGGCAGCTGCTGACCGCAAGCTGGTGCCTCGCCAATGAATCGCGGGCAAGACCTCGACCACCGCGCCGCACTGCTGGCCCAGCTGAATTCGAGCATTGACAACTTCTTCATCAACGGCGGATCGGTGCAGCCCCTCCCGAGCCTCGGATATGTACCGCCCCGGCCTCGCCGTGATCAAGATCCCGCGCGCGCCCTAGCACGGGAACCACTCAGCACAAGAGCCGCCAAGCGCACGCAGCGCCTCGAAGAGATTCGCAAGCTGGCAGAGACCATGACCTATGCAGAGGCCATGGTTCACACGGGCAAGTGTCAATCAGCTCTAGTTCGAGCTGCCGCAGCAGGTGGCTTCAAGTTCCAGCCCAACCCAAACAGGGGAAAGGGCAACTTGGGCAAGAAGCTGAGCGACCCCGTAGAGGATCGACTGAAGTCCGAACAAATCATTGCCTTCCGCAATATCGGCATGACGCGAGCTGACGTTGTTCGTGAGCTGCAGATTTCCTTCAAGCAACTCGGCCGGATTCTTCGGGAGTTCGGGGAAGAATTCCCGACAACCGCCGACAGGCGAGCGAAACGCAAATCATGAAACGCATGGCCGCGCGCATCCGGCACGGTCGGCGACAGCAGCATATCAACCTGCCGCCTAGCGGCATCGTTCACCAGGAGACGCAACAATGCCAAAGCCCACAGACACCACTGAGTTCCTGCATGAGCTCAACGGTGGCGCCTTCGCCAGTCAGATCGGCCACGCCCTCTCCGAGGTAGCCGCAGGGGTCGTTGACCATGGCAAAACTGGCAAGATCACGATCACCTTAGACTTCAGCCAGATCGGCGACTCACACCAGGTGAAGATCAAGCACAAGCTCGACTACAAGGTGCCGACCAAGCGCGGTACCCGTAGCGAGAACACCACCCTCGACACGCCGATGTACGTCGGTACCGGCGGCAACATCTCCCTCTTCCCGGAGAAGCACGACCAACTTTTCACTCGCGATCAAGCTCCAGTTCACCCACGCGCCTAAACCCCTCCAAGGAAAATTCGCATGTCCCTCAGCAAAGAAGCGCTCGAACTCATTCAGGAACAAACCATCGCGGCTGTGGGCCGGGATGTGCCAGGCCTGGGCCCGGTGGTCATCGTCCCGCAGAACTTCAACGTGGTGGACCTCGAACGCTACCAGGAAGGTCGCAACCGCTTCCGTGGCACCTTCTCCACGCATTCGCTGGCCGACTTCAGTGCCTACGTGGTGGAGCGCTCAGCACCAGCCGCACGCGGCTTCATCGATCAGGACGCCATGAGCTGCATCGTGCTGTTCAACCTGGGCACCCCGGAGGAACCCGGCCACGCAGATGACCGCGCCGTGCTGCGCCTGAAGGCCTCGGCGGCGTTCGCTGCTGTGCAGGCGGTCTGCGGCCAGAGCCTGGCCCAGAAGACCATGAGCGACTGGATCGAGGACTGGAACCAGCACCTGAGCGCCACCGATGAGAGCGGCGCGGTGATGTCGATCGCCAAGGCCATTGCCGCGGTGCGCACCATCACCGTCAAGGCTTCCTCGGAAAGCGACCACGCGGTCAGCGAGACTCGCGCCAGCCGCAGCACCATGGATGCGATCGAGGCCAGCAGCAAGGAAACCTTGCCAGCTTGGCTGGACTTCAAGGTAATCCCCTTCGAAGGCCTGGGCGAACAGGTGATCCGCCTGCGCATGTCCGTCATCACCAGCGGCTCGCAGCCGGTGCTCAAGCTGCGCTGGCTCGGCGAAGAGGCGCAGCGCGAGGCCATCGCTCAAGAGTTCAAGCAGGTTCTGGAGGAGAAGGTAGACGAGTCCGCAAAGCTGGCGCTGGGCACTTTTGATTCGAAGTGATGTTACTCCGCACCACGATATCACGATGCTGCCCGTTGTGGCGCGGAGGCTTAAGGCTGCATATCCAGTGCGAGGATTTGCAGCCCTGCGAAACCTCATCAGTCTTCGGACTTGAGGAATACCACTAAAACATCGGGGTGTTCCGCCTTGAACTCATCATCTAGGACAGCCTGAGCCTCGCCGAATTCAATATTCACCAGATTAGGTCCTCTACGCTTAACGCGCCCCAGTGTTAGTCCGCCCTCGAAGCCGACCTCGTCGTCATCAGGGTACGACTCGAGCTGGCGTCGAAGCTCTCCTACAGTGATGCTGTATTTTCCCATTTCAACCTCTAAGTCAAACCGAGTCATTGTCGATCAGTAATAAAACTCTACCCTACCGAGAAGCCATCAATCATAAATTTTTGATCCTCAATAAGGCTAGCTGCTAGAAGCCGATTCTCCGGGAGGGAGGGCCGGCTGTGCTTTCCCTTTGATATCTTTGAACTGGGCTTTTACTCTCTGTGGAATGATATAAGTCCCCACCAAGATATGCTCAACAACCTCCAGAGCTAACAATAACTGCCCCTTAGTATGAGCCTTGGCTTCATGAGCAGCCAAATTCCCCAAGTTTCTAATCTTATGGAGTGTATCAATACCTTCCTTGGTTGCGAGCGACTTCGCATGGAGATCATCAATTTTTTTGCTAAGGTCGCCTCCCGCGGCGCCAACATCTTTACAGATTGACTCCACTAGTGCTCGGATAGCTATACCACCAGTTATTAAAAGGTCATTCTCTACTACTGAACGAGCCTCTCTGTAAACTTGCCCAATACCGAACGGGAGGCTCCAATGGTCCAACACTCTCGACCCCACAGCCCTACCAGGATAGAAAGTTACGGTCTCATTATAATGAAACTGGTCGGACTCATAGTCCGGCTCAAAATCCTCAGAGTTAGTTGAGCAAACTCTAAAAGATATATCTTCACACCCCAAACACTGAATAATCTGATGCTCTACGTGCCAATCATAGCTATTGCCTCCAGTGTCCTCTGAGCCACTCTCCACATAGCAGCTTACAACCTTGTGACTGGTTTCACGGCAACATTCTCTACACGGGAATTTATAAGAAATCCCTTCTTTGCTCTTCAACTCAAACGTGAGTCTTTGCGCCGCCATCACTTATCTCCATTGGCAAACCTCAGCGATACATACCTTAACCAGGCGAATTACGCCACTCTTGAGGGCGGTTTACATGACAACAGCAATCGACCTGTTCGCCGGCCTCGGCGGATGGAGCACCGGCGCGCGCGCCGCGGGCGTCCGGGTTCTCTGGGCGGCAAACCACTGGCCTGAGGCTGTTAAGTGGCATGCAGCCAACCACAAGGATACCGAGCACGTCTGCCAGGACCTGCACCAGGCTCGATGGGAGCACGTGCCTGCGCACGACCTGCTGCTGGCCTCGCCTTGCTGCCAGGGCCACTCGAAAGCCCGTGGCAAAGCGTCCGGCAATCCGCAGCATGACTCTTCGCGTTCGACGGCCTGGGCAGTGGTTTCGGCCTTGGAGTTCCACCGACCCCAGGCGGCGCTGGTCGAGAACGTGGTCGAGTTCACCGACTGGGCGCTCTACCCCGCTTGGCTGGGCGCGGTGCAAGCGCTGGGATATCAGGTGGCGCCACATGTAGTGGACTGTGCCGACCTAGGCGTGCCACAGCACCGGGTTCGCCTGTTCCTGGTCATCACCCGCAGCCGGGCGCCGCTCATGCTCCAGCTGCAGCAGCGCCAGCACGTACCGGCCGCCAGTTTCCTTAACTTCGACGCCGGACGCTGGTCCTCCATCGAGAAGCCAGGCCGGGCCCAGGCAACGCTGGATCGGGTCCGCAACGGCCGAACCCGCTTCGGTGAGCGGTTCATCATGCCATACTACGGCAAAGGTTCAGGGCTGACCGGGCGCGACATGAGCAGGCCGATCGGCACCATCACCACCTTGGATCGATGGGCGCTGGTCGACGGAGGCCGCATGCGGATGCTCAGCGCCAGCGAGGCCCTGGCCGCGCAGTCCTTCCCCGCTGACACGCTTCGGCCGGACAACCACCGGCTGACCATGCACATGGCGGGAAATGCGGTACCGCCCTTGGCTGGCCAGGGGGTGATCGAAGCGCTGCTGGAGGCTGCATAACCTCAGCGCGGGTCATCGAGGTCCTGCTGACGTCGTGCAGTACCTGCATGGCAGTCGAGCAGATCAGCCACCTGGCTGCGCAACTCAAGCACCTCGCAGTGCAAGCTTTTCAGCTGCTCTTCGCGGTGGTTGGTGAGCCAGGCGCGGTCAAGCTCAATGGCTTCTATGCGGTGCGACAACAAGCGGATCCCGCGCAAGGCGAACTGGCCAACCAACACGCCCATACAGACCGCGACAAACGTAAGTACCGGCAACGAATCATCCATTCCAAGCCCTCCCGTTAAATCGCGCGAGTGTAGCGCAGCGGCAGTAACCCCTCTCCCCTCTATTTCGCCGCAGACTGCGGTTGACCTTCAACCTGGCCAGCAGAGGCCAAGCCGTGGGTGGCTATCACCCGCGCCCGACCCACACCCCATGCAAGCGCTCGGGTCATGGATTCGCCGGGACGGTTTTCATAGGCCTCTTCATGTAGAGGTAAGCCAGAGGGGCTGTAGATACCGATGAACAACTGAGTGGCACCGACACGCGACAGCCGTACCTGCACATCGATGTAGGTTCCGTCGATGAGCGTTTCGCCATGCGTACGGTTATGAAGCGTTGGGTCTGACCAGTCCCAGAACAGATCGCCTCGCTGTCTCATAGCCCCTCCTGATCCGTCGGTCGAGTTTTATATCCGTCCGACAAAGATAACGGAACTCTTCGCATCCGCAAGGATATCCGCCGATTTTGAGAGCCAGTCGGACTACCGGCGCCGTAACTTTCGGTACCCATAAATTTGCATCTTTCACAGCCGCTCCAAGCGGCAAGGACGAAGTCATGCCTGAAGAAATCCAGCTGATCCAGCCGGCGCCTGTAGTGCGCGATGAATACGGAATGTTCCAACATCCCGACCTCCCCGACTTCGATGAGGGTGACGGCGACAAGTGCAAGGCATGGATCGCGTTACAGGGCCTGCAGGTGAAAATGGTCGAGCTCGAGTACCACAGCGATGAAGCGATCTCTGAACGCTACTTCGACGCTGGCGACGCGGACTGCAGCTATTGGGAGCCGGATCGCCCTGATGGCGACGACTGGTTCTGCCTCTCGATCCACTATACCGACAACGGCCCTGTGTGCTGGTGGGCGCGCCGCGAGGTGAAGCCATGAATAGGCGAAAAACACACTTCACATTCGGCGGATCAGGCGCGCCACAAGACGACGGCGACGACTACGTTTTCTGCGGTACCAGCCTGATCGAGGGCGACTTCACAACGAAGGAAGGCATGGTCACCTGCAAGCGCTGCATCAACGCGCTGGCCGCTCGTCATGAGGCTCACCAGAAAGACATGGAGAGCCGTAAGGCAGAGCTTTACGACGAGGCGTGGGCGCTCGCCAAAACCCTTGGCTGGATGAACGTCACGGATGCCCTGCGCTACGCCGGCGCGGCCGGTGACTATTACAATCGGCCGCGCGAGGTGAGCCAATGACCCGCCTAGCCCTCTTCCTCCTGCTGCTGGCCACCGGCACCAGCGCGCAGGCCGAGCAACTGACTCGTCAAGTCAAAGTGATCCACGACGAAAAGCGCGCGGTGACGTGTTGGATATTCGAGGAATACAACAAAGGCGGCATCAGCTGCATCCCCGACAGCCAGCTGCAGGCCGGCACCGAGCCCCAGCTCTCCCCGCACGAAACCCAACCCGAACCTACACCCGCACTGGCGCCTTGGCGCTGGATTGATGAGAGGTATCAGCTGTGAGCAAAGTTGAATGGAATGGCCGGGGGCTGCCGCCAGTCGGCACAGTGTGCGAGTTCAACTCGAACTGGGCCCACAGTGCGGGCGGCGAAAGCTGGCACAAGGTGAAAGTTGTCTTCCTGTCGGATGAAACCTACGTGGTTCGCCGTGAAGACGCCCCTCCCGGAGAGGTCGCCGAGCTCTCAGGCTCGGCATGGATGGTCGCGGCTGAGCGCTTCCGGCCCTTCCGCACCCCTGAGCAAATCGCGGCGGAAGAGCGCCTTGCTGCGATCAACTACATGGAGATCGACGCCGGCATGTGCAGCACGGCCTTCGACGGCGACCCAGAAGCGCGCGCGTGGATCGAGAACCTGATCGACAAAGGCTGGCGCAAGCAGGTGGCGCAATGACCGACCTGATCGAAGCGAAGACCTGCACCTGCCCATCCGGCGATGGAATATTGCGCTGGCCGTGTCCGGTGCATCCTGCCGACGAGGTGATGCCGTGATCGAGAAATTCACCATCCACGAACTGGAAGCTGCGCTTCAAGGTCGCGCCAAGCCCCGCAACCTTCGGGGCGGCGAGACCATCGCGCAGTATGTGTTACGCGAGGTGCAGGAGCTGGCCGCCGAGCGGGATCGGTTGCGCGAAGACCGCGACGGCCTGCTCGAAGCCGGTGCCCACCTGCTGTAACCCCTTCCCCCTCCCCCATAAGACTCAAGCCCGCAGACATGCGCGGGCATGGAGAGCTATTGCCATGACGAAAGAAGAACTGGCCAGCCTGCCCGAGAAGGTGCGTGCTGCCGTCGAGGCTGGCAAAGCGGCCGCAGCGGCCTGCACGAATGATGGCGGCAGCGCCAACCTCGACCGCGTCGTCATACCTGTTCCAGGCCTCCGCGCCAGCCAGCTGCCCAGTCTGCCGGGCTACGTTCAGAAGAAGAGCCGCTACCACCAGCAGGGCGTCCATCTGGACACGCCTTGGCCGGGTCACGCCAACCAGCACAGCGCTGGGGTGCAAGCGATGTATCAGTCGCTCAAGGCCCAGGGCGTCAACTGCTACGTCTACTACCAGGTCGACTGACCACCAACCTGCCGCCACCGGCGGCATGGAGACCATCCCATGGAAACCGAGATCCTTTCGGACGAAGAGCTGGCCGATCTGACCGGCTACAAGGCAAGGGGCTACCAGCGCCGCTGGCTCAAAGAACGCAACTGGCACTACGTCGAGAGCCGCGGCGGGCGCCCACTGGTCGGCCGTCAGTACGCCCGCATGAAGCTTGGAGCGGCCCTCGAAGCGACTCAACTGGCGCCGCCGCCCCCTCCCCAAGCACCCGCTTGGACGCCAGATATTTCGAAGGTGAGGTGATATGCGCCCCAGGAACACAGAGAACAGGGATTTGCCGCCGGGCGTTTACAGGCGTAAGCGCACCAGCAAAAGCAAGAAGAAGCCCCCGAAGGTCTGGGTTAGCTACTACTACCTGGACAGGACAGGGAAGGAAATTCCGCTGGGAACGGATCTGAGCCTGGCCAGGATAAAGTGGGCCGAGCTCGAGTCAAAGGATAAGCCCCAGGACCTGCGAACGATGAAGGCAATCTTCGACAGGTACGAACGCGACATCATCCCCAAGAAAGCGCCCCGCACCCAGAAAGACAACCTGGCAGAGCTCCGGCAGCTGAGGCCGTTCTTTGACGGGGCGCCTGCGGATGCCATGAGCCCCGCCTTGATTGCCCAGTATCGAGACGCTAGGACCGCCCCGGTGCGTGCTAACCGCGAGATAGCCACGCTATCCCATGTCATCAACACCGCTCGGGAGTGGGGACTATTCACCCGGGAAAACCCGTGCCAGGGCGTGCGCAAGAACAAAGAGGTGCCACGCGACTTCTATGCGAACGATGCGATCTGGAAAGCTGTATATGCGAAAGCAGGGGATGAACTGAAGGTCGCCATGGACTTGGCGTATTTGACGGGCCAGCGTCCGGCAGACGTACTGGTGATGAGGAAGGACGACATCGAGGACAACGCCCTCGGCGTCAAGCAGAAGAAGACGAACAAGAAGCTCAGGATCATGCTTGAGGTTGACGGAGCGGAGAGCGGCCTAGGCGCGCTGATCAGGATGATTCTGCAGCGGAATGAGCAGCACAGCTCGCCCTACTTGCTGCTGACCGATGGTGGCAAGCGCGTAACCGCTTCAATGCTTCGGCATAGATGGGACGACGCCCGCGAGGAGGCGGTGAAGCACGCGGTCGCTGCTGGCGACAACCTCTTAGCCAGCCGCATCAGCCAGTTCCAGTTCAGGGACATCCGACCGAAAGCGGCCTCTGAAATCAAGGATGTCGACCACGCCAGCCTGCTCCTGGGGCACACCAAGGGCGACATTACCGAGCGGGTGTATCGCCGCGTCGGCGCGCTCGCGAAACCGACCAAATAAGGAAAGTATCGGAAGCGCTTCCGAAACGAACCCCTCCCAAGGGTGTTCCCATGGTTGGTTTCTCTCTGCCCCAAAAACGCAAAAAGCCCTGAATAATCAGGGCTTTGAATATGGCGGAAGCGTAGAGATTCGAACTCTAGGATAGTTGCCCATCGACGGTTTTCAAGACCGTTGCCTTAAACCACTCGGCCACGCTTCCTTCGTTTTGCGGCGGCCATAATACCGTAATGAAACAAGCTGTCAAACACTGTGTGTCGCGGGCTGCGGCGGCTCTGATATGATCCTTGCATCTTCACGTTACAAAACCCACAGGAGTGTCGCCATGCGCGAACAGGATTATGCACTGAACCACGGCCAGCAGGTCGAGCAGCAGGAGGTTAGCCGCATCCTGCGCAACACGTACAGCCTGCTGGCACTCACCCTCGCCTTCAGCGGCGTCATGGCTTTCGTCGCTCAGCAGATGCGGGTGGGCTACCCGAACATCTTCGTCGTGCTGATCGGCTTCTACGGTCTGTTCTTCCTGACCAACAAGCTGCGTGATTCGGCCTGGGGCCTGGTGTCGACCTTTGCCCTGACCGGTTTCATGGGCTTCATCCTCGGCCCTATCCTCAACCGCTACCTGGGCATGGCCGGTGGCGCCGAGGTTGTCAGTTCCGCCTTCGCTATGACCGCCCTGGTGTTCGGTGGCCTGTCGGCCTACGTGCTGATCACCCGCAAGGACATGAGCTTCCTCAGCGGCTTCATCACCGCGGGCTTCTTTGTCCTGCTGGGTGCCGTGGTGGCCAGCTTCTTCTTCCAGATCAGCGGCCTGCAACTGGCGATCAGCGCTGGTTTCGTGCTGTTCTCGTCGGTCTGCATCCTGTTCCAGACCAGCGCGATCATCCACGGCGGCGAGCGCAACTACATCATGGCGACCATCAGCCTGTATGTATCGATCTACAACCTGTTCGTCAGCCTGCTGCAGCTGTTCGGCATCATGGGTCGTGATGACTGACAGGCAAGCGTCTCGAGAAAGCCCGCTTCGGCGGGCTTTTTTGTGGGCGTCTGGTACTACCGCTGCGCGGCACCGGGCCGTAGAATGCGCTCCTTTTTTCTGCCGGGGCAGCTTACCCATGAGTTCCATCGAACATGAGCCGAGCGCGGCCGCGCCCAACAACGAACTGGTGCTGGGCCTTGAGGACAAGCCTCGGCCGTTGATCGGCATGCTGGCGGCACTGCAGCACCTGCTGGCGATCATCGTGCCGATCGTCACCCCTGGCCTGCTGATCTGCCAGGCGCTGGGTGTCTCGGCGCGCGATACCAACCTGATCGTATCCATGTCCCTGGTGATCTCCGGCATCGCGACCTTCGTGCAATGCCGTCGCTTCGGGCCGTTTGGCGCGGGGCTGCTGATCGTACAGGGCACCAGCTTCAACTTCGTCGGGCCGCTGATCGCGGGCGGCGCGCTGATGGTCAAGCAAGGCACGCCGGTGGAAGGCGTGATGGCCGCGATCTTTGGCGTGGTGATCGCCGGATCCTTCGTGGAGATGGGCGTGTCGCGCATCCTGCCCTTCATCAAGAGGCTGATCACGCCGCTGGTCACCGGCATCGTGGTGCTGATGATCGGCCTGACGCTGATCAAGGTGGGGCTGATCAGCATGGGCGGTGGGTTCGCGGCCATGGGCAACGGCACGTTCGCCAACGGCGACAACCTGCTGCTGTCGGGCGTGGTGCTGGCGATCATCGTCGCGCTGAACCGTGTGCCGGTGGTGTGGATGCGCAGCTGTGCCATCGTTATCGCCCTGGCCGTGGGCTACGCCCTGGCGGGCTACATGGGCCGGCTGGACTTCACTGGCATGCACGAGGCTGCGCTGTTCCAGGTGCCGATGCCGCTGCATTTCGGCCTGAGCTTCTCGTGGGCACTGTTCATTCCGATGCTGGTGATCTACCTGGTGACTTCGCTTGAAGCCATCGGTGACGTCACTGCCACCAGCAAGGTGTCGCGCCAGCCGGTCGAAGGGCCGGTGTGGATGCAGCGGATCAAGGGCGGCGTACTGGTCAACGGCGCCAATTCCCTGCTGGCAGGTTTGTTCAATACCTTCCCGAGCTCGATCTTTGCCCAGAACAATGGCGTGATCCAGCTGACAGGTATCGCCAGTCGCCATATCGGCATCTGGATCGCGGCGATGCTGGTGCTGCTGGGCCTGTTCCCGAGCGTTGCCGGGGTGATCCAGGCGGTGCCAGAGCCGGTACTCGGCGGCGCGGCCATGGTGATGTTCGGCGCCGTCGCGGCCTCGGGTATCAACATCCTGGCCAGCACCCGCCTGGACCGCCGCGCACTGCTGATCATCGCGGTGTCGCTGGCGCTGGGCCTGGGTGTGGCGCAGGTGCCGGAGTTCCTGGCGCACATGCCGGCGGCGCTGCGCAACGTGCTGGAATCGGGCGTGGCCACGGGCGGCATCTGCGCGCTGGTGCTGAACTGGTTCCTGCCGGAGAGCAAGGAACAGGCCTGACGCCTGCCCGCTGCGACACAAGCCCGCGCCTACAGGTGCGGGCTTTTTGCTTTATCATGGCGGCAGATTTGCTGACAGAGCCCTTCATGAAATTCGCCATCGCGGTTTTTTCCCCGGCCCATGCGCCCTCCTCGCGCCGCGCCCTGCGTTTTGCCCAGGCTGCGCTGGCCGGCGGGCACGAGATTGTCCGGCTGTTTTTCTACCAGGACGGCGTGCACAGTGCTTCGGCCAACGTGGTGGCGCCGCAGGATGAAACGGACATCGCCGCCCAATGGCGCGACTTCGTTACCGAGCAGCAGCTCGATGCCGTGGTGTGCATCGCCGCGGCCCTGCGCCGTGGCGTGCTCAACGACGACGAAGCCAACCGCTACCAGCGCCCGGCGGCCAACCTGCCGGCACCCTGGGAACTGAGTGGCCTGGGTCAATTGCACGAGGCGGCGCAACTTGCCGATCGCCTGGTCTGTTTTGGAGGCGATTGAGATGGCCAGATCCATGTTGATCATCAGCCGCCACGCGCCGTGGAGCGGCCTGTCGGCGCGCGAGGCACTGGACATCGCCCTGGCGGGCGGGGCATTCGATCTGCCCTTGGGCATGCTGTTTCTGGATGACGGTGTATTTCAGCTGAGCGGTGGGCAACAGCCTGCCCTGCTCCAGCAGAAAAACCTCTCCGCCAACTTGCAGGCCTTGCCCATGTTCGGCGTCGACGAGCTGTACGCATGCGCCCATAGCCTGGCTGAGCGCGGCCTCGAGCACGGCGCGCTGGACCTGCCGGTGCAGGTGCTGGACGCCGCTGCGCTGGCCGCCCTGATAGCCCGATTCGACCAGGTGGTGACCCTCTGATGACGACCCTTCATGTCATTGCCCATTCGCCTTTCGGCGACAATCGCCTGGACAGCTGCCTGCGCCTGCTGGGCCCCGAGGATGGGCTGCTGCTCTGCGGCGATGCGGTTCACGCCCTGCAACCTGGCAGTGCGCCACGGCAGGCGCTGCAGGCTGCGGCTATCGAGACGCGGCTGTTCGCCCTCGACGAAGACCTCCAGGCCCGCGCCATCAGCACCGACCTCGCCAAGCCGGTCGACTACGCGGCCTTCGTCGAGCTGTCGCTTCACTATGACAAGGTCAACGCCTGGCTATGAATACCCTGACTGTCGGCGATCGGCAGATCGCCCTGGACAAGGACGGCTTCCTGGTCGACCTGCAAGAGTGGTCCCCTGAAGTGGCCGAGGCCCTGGCCGGGCGCGAACAGATCGCCCTGACCCCGGATCATTGGGACATCCTCGAGCTGCTGCGCCAGTTCTACGGGGAGTACCAGCTGTCGCCGGCAACCCGTCCGCTGATCAAGTACACCGCGCTCAAGCTGGGCCCTGAAAAGGGCAACAGCCCGCACCTCAATCGCCTGTTCAATGGCACTCCCGCCAAACTTGCCGCCAAGCTGGCGGGCCTGCCGAAGCCGACCAATTGCATATGAACGAACCTCGTCCGCTGACCCTGGAAACCCCTGCTGAGCACCCCTTCGCCGAATTCGTGCGCATCCTGGGCAAGGGCAAGCGCGGTGCGCGCGGCCTTGACCGCGAAGAAGCACGCGCCGCCATGACACTGTTGCTTGGAGGCAAGGTCGAGGACACCCAGCTGGGCGCCTTCCTCATGCTGCTGCGGCACAAGGAAGAGAGCGCCGACGAGCTGGCGGGCTTCACCGAGGCCCTGCGCGCACACCTGCAGGCCCCTGCCCTGGCCGTGGACCTGGACTGGCCGACCTACGCTGGCAAGAAGCGCCACCTGCCATGGTACCTGCTGGCGGCCAAGTGCCTGGCGGCCAACGGCGTGCGTATCCTGATGCACGGCGGCGGTGCCCATACCGCCGGGCGGATGTACAGCGAGCAGTTGCTCGCCCTGCTCGAGATCCCCCTGTGCCGCGACTGGGATGCGGTGGCGAAGGCCCTGGATGACCAGCACCTGGCATTCTTCCCGCTGCAGGACTGGGCACCCCAGCTGCAACGGATGATCGACCTGCGCAACACTTTGGGCCTGCGCTCGCCGATCCACTCGCTGGCCAGGGTACTCAACCCGCTGTCGGCGCGTTGCGGCCTGCAGAGTATCTTCCATCCTGGCTACCAGGCAGTGCACCGCGAGGCAAGCCGCCTGCTGGGTGACCGCGCGATCGTGGTGAAGGGAGATGGCGGCGAGATCGAGATCAATCCCGACGTCATCAGCCACCTCTACGGCACCGCCGACGGCGAGTCATGGGATGAGGAATGGCCGGCCATGAGCGTCCAGCGGCACGTCAAGCCAGCGACTCTGCAACCCGAGCACCTGCAAGCGGTCTGGCGTGGCGAAGCCGAGGACAGCTATGGTGAATCGGCGGTATTGGCGACCATGGCCTTGGCCTTGCGTGGCCTGGGGCAGGATCGCGACGAAGCGTTCGCAACGGCTGCCCGCTATTGGGAAGCGCGTAACGCCCGCTGAATCATCGAATCAATCGATCAATACCCCGCAGTCTTTGCGCTAATTGCTCGAACGATACGCCGTAGACTGGGCTCTAACGAGAATCACCACTCCAAGGAGCTCGGCATGGGCCTTTTGATCGATGGCCGCTGGCATGACCAGTGGTACGAAAACAGCAAGGATGGCGCGTTCCAGCGCGAAAACGCGCAGCGGCGCAATCAGTTGCCCTCCGCCGAAGCCGGCCGCTATCACCTGTATGTGTCGCTGGCCTGCCCTTGGGCTCATCGCACGCTGATCCTGCGCGCCTTGAAGGGCCTCGAGCCGTTGATCGATGTCTCGGTGGTCAGCTGGCTGATGGGCGACCACGGCTGGACATTCGACCAGGCCGAAGGCTCAAGCGGCGACCACCTGGACGGCCTCACCTACCTGCACCAGCGATATACCCTGGACGACCCGCGCTACACCGGGCGCGTTACCGTGCCGGTGTTGTGGGACAGGCACGAACGGCGCATCATCAACAATGAGTCGGCCGAGATCATCCGCATTTTCAACAGTGCGTTCGACGGGCTGACCGGCAATCGCCTGGATCTCTATCCCGAGCCACTGCGCCCGGTGATCGATGCGCTCAACGAGCGTATCTATCCTGCAGTCAACAATGGGGTCTACCGCGCTGGCTTCGCCACCACGCAACACGCCTATGAAGAGGCGTTCGATGAAGTATTCAGCGAACTCGACCATCTGGAAGAACTCCTAGGCCGCCAGCGTTACCTGGCTGGCGAGTACCTGACCGAGGCCGACGTGCGTCTGTTCACCACCATCGTGCGCTTTGACGCCGTGTATTTCGGGCACTTCAAGTGCAACCTGCGGCGCATTGCCGACTACCCGAACCTCACCCACTGGCTACGCGAGCTGTACCAATGGCCGGGGATCGCCGAGACGGTAAACCTGGAGCACATCCAGAAGCATTACTACATGAGCCACAAGACCATCAATCCAAATGGCATCGTGCCCAAGGGACCGGCGCAGGATTTCACCGCACCGCACGACCGGGAGCGCTTGGGCGGCCGGGGTATCTGGCACAAGACTGGAATCTGAGGAACCGAGGCGAGAGGACCAGGCTGGAAGCAGAAGCCAGCCTGGGAATGGAACGGCGCGGTCACTGAGGCAAGCAGTGACGCCATCCCCGCAGCATCATTTCTCCTCCATGACCGCCTTGCCCTTCACCGCCTTCGGTCCACCAATGGCCCAGGCGATCAGACCGACAATGGGTACCCAGACAACGAAGATGATCCAGAGCATCTTGCGCTCCGCCCTGCGTTCACTGCCGATGATGTGCCAGATGGCCCAGATTTCCAGCAGGATCAGCACCGCGGCCAGGATGATCCACATCGTTCCGATTTCCATGAGCGTTCTCCTGTCAGTTATGTAACTGCATTGAGTGCTCAGGTGCGGCAAGGGTTCCCTCGAATCGCCTTGCCCGGGCCAGGTTGCCTGCTGCGCTTGCACCTGTTCCAGGGCCGCCCTGAGCTCGGCGGCGCTGTCGTACTGCTGCTGGGAGATCAGTACGCCTTCCTGCAATTGTAGCCACAGCACCTTGCTTTCGCTGCCAGGATATTGGCTGGACATGTTCAATTGACCCTTGAAAAGGTAAGTCTTCTTATGCACGCGCCGACCGCCTTGCAGCGCCTTGCAAGATAGCGCAAAAAAGACCAACGATTGAACGTGACAGCAGCACATCAAATACTCCAGAATCAACTCACCCCCAACTAATTCTGACGCCAGTTTATCTTCGCTCAAACTAGCGTTGATTTATTGACGTCAAAACTCGTTCATATAAAAAGTATAATTAATAGTGGCGCTTGGCCATTTAATGAAATAAAGTTCACACCATTATAAAGAAGCGCACTAAACCATGAACTACGCCACCCTCATGAAGATGGTTGCGCTGCAACTGTGCTTCGCCACAGGGGTATATGCGCAAGATACGGTAAACACCACCAAGTCGCTGTCTGGCCAACGCACGCTCAACCGGGCCGAGGTTGCCGGACTGGTAATGGGACAGACCGTCACGATGCAGGGCCGGGCGTTCTACGACAGTTTTTCAGCGGCCTGGAACGAGCTGGACGAGTCGGGACGCTTCACCGTATCCGTGATCGAACGCCCTACGGCGCGCCTCGGCAGCCAGGTGTTCGTCGACTATGGCAACCGCCGTTTGCTGCAATTGTTCTTGCCGCCCAACCGAGCGCAGATCCCTGCCTTGGGTGCGAATGCCGCGGCGCAAGTGTTTCAGGCCATCCTCGATTATCAGGTTGCGCAGTTCTTTGGTGATCCGGACTTGGGCCGTGACGAATTATGAAGGGATCTCAGATGTTTCGTATCTCCGCAGTTATCCTGAGCCTTGTCATGGGCTCGCTGGCAACCAGCCTGGTGCAGGCCAGTGAACTGGTCTACGTGCCGAACAACCCTTCCTTTGGCGGCAATCCGCTCAATGGCCCAGTGCTGTTGAACCAGGCAACTGCGCAAAACAAGTTCACCGAAAGTTCATCTTCGACTTCGTCATCGGCACAAACCGCCTTGACCCAGTTCAACAGCATGCTGCAGAGCGCGATTCTCAGCCGGGTTTCCTCGGCGGTGACGTCCAGCATTGTTGGCGAAGATGGCCGCCTGACGCCGGGAACAGTGGAAACCACTGATTTCACGATCAACATCACCAATCTTTCGGGCGGCCTGCTGCAGATCGTGACCACCGACAAGACGACGGGACAGACTACGCAGTTTCAAATAAATCAGCCCTGATCTGTTTGATGTAACCGACGCTCCACAGCTTTTAGCGCATTGCCTTGCAATCGACGCGCGGGTCCGCTTGCGCACAAAAACTGAAGAAAGATAAATCTGGAACATAGGAAGGTATCCATGAACGCACGTAAATCGCTTCTGTCCATCGCCGTACTGGTTGCCATGTCCGGCGCTGCCGTCGCTGACAACGGTACAGTCAACACCACTCAGACCGGCGCCAAGAACGCCCTGACTGTCGACCAGTCCTTCGCTTCGGGTTCGAAAACCACCATCAACCAGACTGGCACCCAGAACGCCTCGGACGTTGACCAGACTGGCCGCCGCAACACCGCCACCGTTACCCAGGTGTCTGGCGCTGGCGTGGCTGACGACGTCAAGCAAGTTGCCAAGCTGAACCAGGGTGGCCGTGACAACGACGCCACCATCTATCAGGAAGGCACCACTGCCACCAAAGTCACCGCTACCATCAACCAGGGCCTCAATGGCGGCAGCTTCAACACTGCCGGCATTACCCAGGTAGCTGGCCGTGGCAATGCCCAGGCGCTGATCAACCAGGGCGGCGACGCCAACAAAGGCTTCATCACCCAGAACAAGACCATCGCAGGCTCCGCGACCGTCACCCAGGGTGGTTCCTCCAACTACGGTTCGATCAACCAGAACGACAGCTACATGGGCGAGTCGGTCAAGGTGACTCAATCGGGCCTCGCCAACAAAGGCACCATTACCCAGTCCGACACCGACTTCAAGAACTCCAGCATCACCCAGAGCGGCGCCCTCAACGTTGCTACCGTCGAGCAGAGCAACGCCAACTTCGGCAGCGCCGACATCACCCAGAACGCGCTGTTCAGCGATGCCACCGCCTACCAGCGCTCGGGCAACAACATGAACGCCACCATCAACCAGACTGGCATCAGCAACAGCGCTACCACTGACCAGTCGGGCCACAACCATACCGCCAACGTCAAGCAGCAGCTGGGCTCGGACAATGGCCTGGTCTCGGTTACCCAGCGTGGCAACTCGCAGAAAGCCGAAGTCACCCAGACCTGGGGTAGCAACAACGTTGCCTACGTTAGCCAATCTGGCGCGTACAACGAAGAAAACCTGCTGCAGAGCGGTTACAACAACACTGCAACCATCACCCAGACCGGTACCGCCGCTGCTGGCTATGCCAACACCGTCAGCCTGACCCAGAGCGGCAACCTGCAGTCCGCTACCGTCAGCCAGTCCGGCGGCGCCAGCAACAGCGCTGTGATCGTCCAGCGTTAATCGCCACCGTTCGGTTTGAAGATGTTGTTCCCCGCCGCGCACTGCGGCGGGGATTTCCCTGGAGTAGAAACATGCGCGCCCGCAAACTGTCATTGGTGATCATCGCTGCGTTGCTGGCGAGTGGTTGCGTCACCTCGCGGCCCGCTGGCACCACGTCCGCAGCCAGTATTTCACCGCCCACCGAGAGTACTCGGGACCTGGCGCGGCTACCGGCACCTGCCGGCCCCATTTCCGTCGCGGTATATGGCCTGCGCGACCAGACCGGTCAGTACAAGCCTTCGCCCGACAGCTCATTTTCCACATCGGTTACCCAAGGCGCTGCGTCGCTGCTGGTGACCGCGCTGCGCGACTCACGCTGGTTCAAGCCGGTTGAGCGCGAAAACCTGCAGGACGTACTGACCGAGCGCAAGATCATCCGCGCCCTGGAACAACCGCAAGATCAGTCGCAGATGCAACTGCCGGCCCTGCGCCCGGCCAACCTGCTGATCAGCGGCGCCATCGTCGCCTATGAAAGCAACGTGCGCACCGGCGGTATCGGCGTGCGCTACCTGGGTATCGGGCCATCGGAGCTGTATCGCCAGGACCAGGTGACGATCAACCTGCGGGCGGTGGACATCCGCAGCGGCGACATCATCCAGAGCGTGACCACCACCAAGACCGTGTTCTCCACCCAGGTGGACTTCGGCATCTTCAAGTTCGTCTCGCTCAAGCACCTGCTGGAAGTCGAGACCGGTTTTTCGCGTAACGAGCCGGTGCAGCAGTGCGTGCGCGAAGCGATCGAAAGCGCGTTGATCCACCTGATTGCCCAGGGTGCCCGCGACGGCAGCTGGAACCTCAAGAACCCTGAGGATCTCAAGCAGCCGCTCTTGCAAGGCTACCTGCAAAACTACGATGAGCAGACCATGACCAGGCCCATCAGTGTGTCTGACCAAGGCGTGTTGACCAACGGAGAAAAGAATGGCGCACTCTAGGCGTTATCTGGGTACCGCACTGGCCGCGGCCTTGCTGCTGGCCTCCGCCGTGGGCCAGGCGGCCGACCTGGTGTCCGAGGGCCGCTATGTCGGTCTCGGCGGCGGCAGCCAGCTCGACCTGTCCCAGGCAGGCAGCTACAACGAGACACGTATCGATCAGGCCGGCCCTTCGCAAAGGCTGATGCAGACACAGCAGGGTGTCGCGAACACCGCCCGTATCGCCCAGAGCGGCGCAAGCAACCTGGCCTCTGCCTATCAGGTGGGCTTTGGCAACGACCTGTCGCTGAACCAGTCAGGCAGCTACAACCAGGCAGCCGTCGCCCAGGTCGGCAGCCGCAACCAGGCCTCGGTGGTGCAAAGCGGAGCCTACAACCAGGCCTTCGTCGGCCAGTACGGCCAAGGCAACCAGGCCACCGTGACCCAGAGCGGTTTCGGCGGAACCGTCTCGGTGACCCAGTACGGCAACAACTCCACTGCAACGGTGACCCAGCAATGATCATGGACTACTCGCAACTGGCGGTAGCCATCGACACCGAATACAGGGACTCGGCCGTGCTGATCCGGCCGCGCATCGACAATCCCGTCCCGCTCACCCTGGGCTATCGTCTGACCATCAGCCAGACCATGGGTGGCAATACCTCACAGATCAACCAGCAGGGTGAGTTGCATACCGACGAAGCGTCGTCGAGCGTACGGCTCAGCCTGCCCGGCAGCGGAACATGCCTGGTGCATCTGGAGGTCTTTGATAAAGACACCCTGCTCAAGTCGGTCGAGCGCGACTGCGCGCCAGAGTGACGGAAGGGCCACCTGCAGGCCCAGTTGTATTTGCTCTCGCCGCGCCGCACACTCTCGCCGCCCAGCACCTGCCATGGAGTCGAAAGTGCCTACCGCCCGCCAGTTCAGCAAGAAAACCAGCACCTCGAACATGCTGCGGACCAAGTCCGCCGCAGGCGAGGGCCAGGCGCCCTACCGCGTCGGGTTTGTCTTGCTCGAACACTTCTCCATGGCCAGCTTCACCGTGGCCATGGATGTGCTGGTCACGGCCAACCTGCTGCGGGGCGACAGCTTTCGTTTCGCGCCGATATCGCTGACAGGCGAGCGCGCCCTCAGCGACCTTGGCCTCGAACTGATCGCCAGCGAGCTGAACCCCCAGGAACTGAAGCACCTTGACCTGCTGGTCATCTGCGGAGGCTTGCGCACCCCGCTGAAATACCCGGAACTAGACCGGCTGCTGGCCGATTGCGCAGCTCACCACATGGCCTTGGGCGGGCTGTGGAATGGCGCGTATTTTCTGGCCCGTGCCGGGGTGCTGGCCGATTACGATTGCAGCATCCACCCCGAGCAGCGTGCGAGCCTCGCCGAGCGCAGCCCGCAAAGCCGGCTGATTCCGTCGAGCTTCACCCTGGATCGCGACCGCCTCACCGCCGCGAGCCCCAATGGCGCCATGGAGTTGATGCTCGGACTGGTGCGCCGCCTGCTTGGCGATGCGCTGGCCGAGGGCGTCGAGGAGATACTTTCCTTTTCCGGCGCGCGCTACCGGCAGGTAGGGCCTGGTGCGAAGAAATCGATGAGCCTGCACCTGCGCACCATTGTCGAGCTGATGGAAAACAACCTGGAGGAAACCCTGAGCCTTGACCAGCTCGCCGCCTACAGCGGCCGTTCCCGGCGGCAGATCGACCGGCTGTTCCAGGCCCAGCTTGGCACCTCGCCACGGCGCTACTACATGGAGCTGCGGATCACCAAGAGCCGCCGCCTGCTGCAGTATTCCGACCTGTCGGTGATGGAAGTGGCAGTGGCGTGCGGCTTTGTCTCGGTATCGCACTTCAGCAAATGCTACGCGGCCTATTTCGGCTATTCGCCGTCGCGAGAGCAGCGCCTGGGCGTATAGCCGGCCGCACCTGCCGTCAGTCTTCCAGAGGCTTGGGTGGACCAGACGGTTTGACAGGCTTGGCGGGCTTGGTGTCCTTGGGGGGTTTGGCCGCAGTTGTGCTGGCGACCGGCTCGGGCGCGGTGACGGCCTTTTCGGTGGCTGGCAGGGCATCCACCGCATCCAGAATGGTTTTCGCCTCGATCCGGGTGGCGCCATCATCATCCTTGAGCATGTGCCGCTCGCCATCCTTGCCGATCAGTATCACCTTGGTGCCCTTGCTGGCCCCAAGCTTGAGCTCACGGATCAGCGCCATGGTGGTCTGCTGTTCGAGATTCTTGTCCTCGCGTTTGCCAACCATCCCCGCCACGCTGTAGAGCACCAGGCTGCGTTCCTTGAACGCCGACTGGGTCGCGGCATCCTTCAAGGCTTCGTTGAGGCCGCGTAGCGTCGGGTCGGCGGAACTGGGTGCAATGACCACCAGTGGCCGTGCCTTGCCAAGGTCCTGGGCCAGGGGGGCATCGCTGTCGGCGGCCAGCACGGGGCCGGCGGCAAACAGGGCGGCGAGGGTCAGTGACCGAACGAACATGCGCATCTCCTTAACGTTTCCGTAACTCAAAGACTACAGATCTTGTCGAAATATCCGACGTACGAGCCTAAACCAGTCTCTGCATCGAGTGCGCCAGGCAAAGGTAACTTTCGTTTACCAGGTCCAGGCGCCACGGATAGGGGCATTCCCCTGTAACTGAGCATAGTTCAGCCCCTGCCAGATGAGCAGATGGACACAGCGTTGCAATCGGTTCAGAAAAGCGAGATCTGCCGGCTGATCAGCGCCGTGAAGTCGTCCTCCACAAAGGGCAGGATGGCATCCGCGATCGGCTTCAACTGGCGGCTCAGGTAATGGTCGTAGTCGATCGGCGACTGGCGGTTTTCAAGCGGCTCGGGGCCGGACGTGGTCATCACGTAGCGGATCCAGCCGCCGCGCTGGTATTGCCGGGGGCGCTTGTGCAGCAGGTTGTACTCATCGGCCAGGCGCGCGGCGCGCACATGGGGCGGGACATTGCGCTCGTAGTCGGCGAGCGGCCTGCGCAGGCGCTTGCGGTAGATGAGCAGGTCGTCCTGCTCGCCGGCCAGCGTGCAGCGCACGTATTCGCGCAACCAGTCGCGGTAAGGCTGACGCCGGAAGATCCGCCCATACAGCTGTTGCTGGAACTCGCGCGCCAGCGGCGACCAGTCGGTGCGCACCGACTCCAGGCCCTTGAAGACCATCTCGTCCTCGCCCTCGGCACGCTGCACCAGGCCGGCATAGCGCTTTTTGCTGCCTTCGTCGGTGCCACGGATGGTCGGCATCAGAAACCGCTTGTAGTGGGTCTCGAACTGCAGCTCTAGGGCGCAGTCCAGGTCCAGGGTTTCGCGCAGGTGCCCTTGCCACCAGCGGTTGACCAGTTCCACCAGCCCACGGCCGATACGCGAGGCTTCGTCTTCGTCGACAGCGCGCTTGAGCCAGACGAAGGTCGAGTCGGTGTCGCCGTAGATCACGTCAAAGCCCTGCGCCTCGACCAGCTCACGGGTGCGGCGCATGATCTCGTGCCCGCGCAGGGTGATGGACGAGGCCAGGCGCGGGTCGAAGAATCGGCAACCGTTGGAGCCCAGTACGCCGTAGAACGCGTTCATGATGATTTTCAGCGCCTGCGACAGCGGTGCATTGCCCTCGCGCTTGGCCGCCTCGCGCCCTTGCCATACCCGCTCGACAATGGCGGGAAGGCTGTGCCGGGTCCGCGAGAACCAGGCCCCGCGAAAACCCTCGACCGCATGCTCCGCATCGGGCTGACGCAAGCCTTCGACAAGCCCCACGGGGTCGATCAGAAAGGTGCGGATGATCGAGGGATACAGGCTCTTGTAGTCCAGCACCAGCACCGACTCGTAGAGGCCGGGACGCGAATCCATGACAAACCCGCCCGGGCTGGCTTCGTCCGGGCGCGAGCCGAGGTTGGGCGCCACGAAACCCTGGCGGTGCATCAGCGGGATGTACAGGTGGCAGAACGCGGCCACGGAGCCGCCGCTGCGGTCGATCGGCAGGCCGGTGACGGTGGCGCGTTCCAGCAGGAATTCGAGCAGCCGCGTGTGGCCGAAGATCCGCGTGACCAGCTCGCAGTCCTTGAGGTTGTAGCGTGCGAGCGCCGGCTTGTCTTCGCGAAACATCCGGTTGATCTCGTCCATGCGCTGGTACGGTGTGTCGATGGCCTTGCCATCGCCAAGCAGGGTCCGGGAGACGTTTTCCAGGCTGAACGAGGGAAAGCTCCAGGTCGCCGAGCGCAGCGCCTCGACGCCATCGATGATCAGGCGCCCAGGGACATTGGCGAAAACGTGCGCGCGGCTACCTTTCTCGCGCAGCGCCAGTGGCGCACCATCGCGGCCAAGGTACAAGGGCACCTGCAGGCGCGTTGCATGCTCCTGCAGCACTCGGATGTCGAACTGAACGACGTTCCAGCCGATGATCACGTCCGGGTCGTGCAGGGCCAGCCACTCATTCAGTCGCTCGAGCAGCTGGGCACGGTCGTCGCAGTAGTGCAGGTCGAAATCCAGCGTGCCCGCGTCGCCGTTGGCGGGACCGAGCATGTACACCACGCGCTGCCCACAACCCTCGAGGCCGATACTGTAGAGCTCGCCTCGCTCGGTGGTTTCGATGTCCAGCGATACCAGACGCAGGGCTGGACGATAGTCGGCAGCAGGCTTGAGTTGCGCATTGCAGAGGGTGCCCTGGGCATCGGGTGTACCGCTGAACTGCACGGGCGCGGTAATGAAACGCTCCATCAGGTAGCGCTCTGGCGGGCGGATATCGGCCTCGTACACATCAATGCCCGCGGCGCGCAGGTTTTTTTCGAGCTGCATCAGCTGCCGATGCTGGGGACAGTAAAGACCCATGACAGGACGCTGTTCAAAGTCGCGCAGTTGCAGGGGCCGCAACTCGGCACCCGGCTCGTCGCACAACAGCGCCCTCGCCTGCTCTTCCTGCTCCGCCGCAATGAACGCCACCGACGTCTGCGGGGCAAGGCGTACGCATCGAGCGCCCTGGTCGGTAGCCAGCCAGAACTCCACGCAGGTGCCCTCGGCGGTGTCGTGCCAATGCCGGGTCAGGAGGAAGCCGTGCTGTAACTCCGCCACCTCAGCCATAGAGGAAATCGATGTCCTTGTGGGCCAGCGGCGGCACCTGCCCCAGCAGGAAGTCGCGCAGCTTGTGCATCTGCCGGGCCTTGGGGCTGGCCTTGAGCCAAGTCATGTAGTAGCCATCATCGGTCGCCACGGCATGCTTGTAGGGTGTGACCAGGCGTCCTGCGGCAAGGTCGGCGCTGGCCAGCACCAGGTCTGCCACGGAAATCCCCAGCCCTTGCCCGGCGGCAGAAATCCCCTGGTCGAGCGTGTCGAACACCTGCCCCTGGTCGATGTTGATGTCCAGCGCATCCATGCGTGCCAGCCAACGCCGCCAATCGCGCCTGTCGGGCGAAGGGTGGAGGATTTCGCACTCCTGCAGAGCCGACAGCGCCGGCTCGCTGCTGCTCATGTAGTCGGGATGACAGACCGGGATCAGCCACTCATCGAACAGCTTGACGCTCTCGACATCGGCGGGAAAGTGGCCGTTGCCCAGCAGGATGGCGCAATCGAAGGGCTCTGAGTAGAAGTCCACGGTGTCGATGTCCATCCACACGCTCGCCAGTTGCACGCTGCAACTGTTATCGACTTTCTTGAAGCCATCCAGGGCGCGCAGCAACCAGCGCACGGTGAGGGTGGACGGCGCCTTGAGACGCAGGCCGTAGCGGTCCTGGCGCAACAATGCGCAGGCGTTCTCGATGATCTTGAAGCCGACCTTGAGTTCCTGGGCCAGCAGGCGCCCGTGCTCGGTCAGGTAGAGCTTGGGGCCACGGCGCTCGAATAGATCGCAGCCAAACATCGACTCGAGGGTCTTGACGTGATGGCTGACCGCGCCCTGGGTCAGCGCGAGCTCTTGCGCCGCCCGGGTGAAGGAGCCGTAGCGCGACGCCACTTCGAAGGCGCGCAAAGCGTGCAGGGCCTGAATCCGTTCCGACATTGCCGGCTCCGATCATGAGTGAGACTAATAGTAGGTCACAGTTTCAGGCGTTTTACAACGGATTCTGATTTTCCGAAAATGCAGCTAAATAATTAATACATATACCAACACTGCATATAACCATTCATAAAGTTATCTTACTGCTGGGGCAACCATGTTTACGGGTTATGGAAACTGCTACCGCCTGGATGCGCTGGAGCTCGCCGCTGAACATACTGATCATCCACATCACTGGACGTTCCAGACCGTACAACATTTCAAGACATTGCTTGCCAATCCGGAGTTCCCCTGCCTGTTCGGCCGCAAGGCTGTTGCCGCCAGGACGTGCTACATCGTGTTTGCCCGTGCCGAACAATTGGCGAACGACATTGCCATCGGCCTGGCCGACTACATACGCACCATCGAGCCGGTGCCGGTCAAGCAACGCATAGGCAGTCCCCTGCTGGCATTCCTCGAAACCCCGGGCCTGAGCACCCTGGCCGAGCAGCAGGCATTGGCCTGGTCAGTCCTGCAGAAGGTCCACGCACGCGACCCGCACCCTTGGCCGCAGGCGGTGCCGACCGACCCGGAGGATAACCAGTGGTCGTTCTGTTATGCAGGCATGCCGCTGTTCATCAACATGAGTTTTCCCGCACACCAACAGATGAAAAGCCGCAACTTGGGCAACGCTATCGTCTTCGTCATCAACCCGCGCGAAAGTTTCGATGAAGTGGCCAGTGCACAGACCGAGAGTGGCAAGCGGATTCGCGAACGCATCCGTGAACGGGTGCGCCATTACAACGACGGGATCATGCCCGACAGCCTTGGCTTTTTTGGCCAGGACGACAACTTCGAATGGAAGCAGTACCAACTTCAGGAGCCCGGCTCTCTAGACCTGGCCCGGTGCCCCTTCCATAACCGTGCAACGCCTGACACACAGATCGAGAACTGACCGTGAATACTGCCCTGACCGCCACTTATGCCCTCACTGTCCTGCTGCTGATCGCGACCCCCGGGCCAGTGGTCGCGCTGATCGTCAATACCGCGGCCGCCTCCGGGTCCCGCAAGGCGCTGTTCACCGCGCTGGGCACCAACTGGGCCTCGCTGGTGCTGATCGGCGCCGCCGCCTGGATCATCATGACCAGCGCGGCCATCGACCGCGCCTGGCTCAGCGCCATGAGCCTGCTCGGTTGCCTGTTCATCGGCTATATCGCCCTGAGCACCTTGCGCGAAGCCTGGAACCTGCCTGCCCAAGGTACCGTCGAGTCCGCTGAGAAACCGGATCGCGGCGGCCTGTGGCACGGCTTCATGGTGGGCATCTCGAACCCCAAGGACATCATCTTCTTCATCTCCTTCTTCCCGCAGTTCATCCAGATCACCGAGTCGTTCGGCAAGAGCATGGTGGTGCTGTCGCTGCTCTGGATCGTCATCGACTTCGCGGTGCTCAGCCTTTACATCTTCGCCATCGGCAAGATCGCGTCGCAGCGGAACAACCGCCTGATCAGCCTGGCGTCCGCCGTTGCCTTGTTGCTCATCGCCTGCGTGGGCCTGGCCTATAACGTGCGGGAGCTGACGCTCTGAACCCCGCCCAGCCCTTGCAGCAGGACTACCAGCAGTTCCTGCTGCTGGGTAGCCGGCGCGCCCCGTACACTTTGTACATGCACGAGCGCGGCTATCGATCGGGCACCATCAACACCGATGCCCTGGGCTTTCGATACAGCTACCTGGCGGGCCAGCGTTTCTCGGTGGCCGAACGCGGCCGCTCGACGCGCGTCAACCTGCTGGTTGGCGGCTCCACCGCCCTGGGCATCGGCGCCAGCTCCGACGCGAACACGGTGGCGTCCTGCCTGTCGATGCTCACGGGAGAAGTCTGGTTGAGCCTGGCCGGCTGCGGGCACAACGCCACGCAAGAGCTGATGATGTTTCTCGACCATCAGCACCGTTTCGGCCAGCTTGGCCATGTGGTGGTGCTCAGCGGGCTCAACACCCTGGCCCATGAAGCGCTGAGCGACGCCTTGGCTGGTGAGCCGCATCCGCAGCGCGCACGCGCTTACCAGGATTTCCTCAATACCTTCAACGAAGGGCTGCACCGCTTCGAGCAAGAGCGTCCCGAATCACTGATGCAGCGATTGCGCCAGGCGCTGGTGCCTGCGCGCGGCACCTGCCCGGCACTTGCCATAGAGCCCTTGTCGGCCCCGGACAAGCGACTGACCCGCGCCGCCGACAGCATCGCCCGCACCCTGCTGCAATGGCAGCGCCTGCTCGCCGACAGTCACGCTACCCTCACCTTCATTCTCCAGCCGCTGTTGCCGTGGTGCCGGGAAACGCCTCCCCCAGGCGAGCAGGAGATGCTCAGGAACCTCAACACCCACCCGCGCAACTTCGACCGCCTGCTCACCGGGGTGCTCGACAACCAACTGCACGCGGCTTTTTTCCAGCGCATCAGAAACCAGTGCGATCCGGTCAACTGCCATGACATGAACAGCATGCTCAGCAGTTCCCCGGTATTCGGTGAACACCTCTTCATCGACCGCTTGCACTTCAACGATCTGGGCAACAACGCCCTGGCCAAGGTCATCACCGCCAAGCTTGGCCTGGCGCACGAAAAGTACTTGAATCGAAAGGCGACTTCGATACGGCTCGTTACAGACTGATGGAAGTGGGTTTCGGCGCGGAGCATGCATGGCTAGAATAGGGCCTTGTCGCTTCTGATTCGCCTGAGACGTACAGTACTGCCATGAATATCGAAGTCGTCCACTGCCCGGCCATCGCCGGCTTTCGCACCTTGCCGCAGGCCCAGCAGTGATCTGCGCACGGGTAATGCCTGTCGTGCTCGCTGCCTGCCTGCCGATCACCAGCCAGGCGCTGGAAGTCAACATCGATCCGCATGCCGACCTGCTGTATCGCCAGGCATTGCCCTTGCTCGAGCAGGCCGACACCCAGGAAGATGCGAGCCCGCTGCGCGCCACTGACGGCGATCCGGAGCTGAGCCGCCAAGGCCAGGCGATGGCCCGCACCTTGCCAACCGCGGTCGCCCTGCTGAAGAAGTCTGTCGCGCTTGGCCACCCGGTCGCGCAGTACCGGCTCGCGCTCTACTACATGACGTACCTGCCGGCTACCCAGATTCCCGAAGCTGCCTGTCCCTTGTTGCAAGCCAGCCTGCAGCAAGGCTTTGCCCCACCGGCGCCGGCCATTGCCACCTGGTGTGCGTCCTACCGCGCCAGCAAGGCGTACCGTGCATCGATGGAATCCATCCCCGCAATGGCTACGTTGTACGCACCCTATTATCCACAGCCGGCCGTGCGCCTGGCCTGTAGCCGCAGTCGCCCGCAGGGCCTGCAGATGCAATGGGGACGCCAGCGCGACTACCAGGCGGAAGTCTACCGCCTGCTGGGCGATCTCGACCCGCAGCATCGCCAGGCCTTGCTGCAGAAGGCCGTGGACATCAACGGCTGCACCGCGGCCGAGCAGCGGCTTCTGAGCAATCACTGACCGGCACGCGAGAGCCGCTCCTCCAAGCCAGCCCAGATCTGCTGGAGGCTCTCCCCCCAGGCAAGATGGCCATGCGCTGCTAAACTGTCAGGGCTGAAATGGAGGATTCCATCATGTCCGCAAAAGAGCTCACGACCCTTTTGACGTTGATCAATCAGCGTCAATCCCGTTTGACCAGCACCTGCAAGGAAATCGCCGACTGGATCGACCGGCAGGGCGATGTGCCCGCAGCTGGCAAGATCCGTGACAACCTGAAGGCGCTTGAAGCAGAAGAGGCGCAGGTACGGCAGCGATTGACGTCGTTGAATACCGACAGGCCGCTGCCGCGGTTTCGCTGAAGGGGATTACCGCATCAGCCACGCTGCCGCATTCAATGCTGGTGCATGTGCTCATGCCCGGCGCCTGCGGTCAGGGGGCGCACCGGTGCTTGGATTTCCAGCGTCTGACGCTGGCCCTTGCTGTTTTCGATGGTAAGAGTCAGGGGGACTTGCTGGCCTTCCTTGACCTGGTCGACCAGCCCCATGAGCATCACGTGCAGACCGCTCGGATCAAGACTCACCTGCTTGCCGGCAGGCAGCACCACGCTGGTCACTTCGCGCATGCCCATGACGTCGCCATTCATGGTCATTTCGTGGATCTGCACGGTCTTGGCTACCGGGGAAGCGACGCTGAGCAGCTTGCTGTCTTCGCTGGAGGTCAGGGTCATGAAGGCACCCGTGGCCTGCTGATGCGGCACGCTGGCGCGCACCCAGGCGGCGCTGACGGTGGTTTCGGCCAGCGCGGGCAACGCCAGGGCACACAGGGCCAGGGTTGCCAGGCCACGCTTGAACGGTTGGATCGACAGAGCCATCTAGCAGATCTCCATGAGAGCGAGCAGGTCTTCGGTGCATTCCTTGGCGTTCAGCGAATGGCCGAGGCTCAGGCGCAAGGTGCCGCGTGAATCGTACACGTAGCTGGTGGACGTGTGCGAGATGGTGTACGTATCGCCCACCGGAACCTTCTCGTAGAACACCTTGAATTCCTTGGCCACTGCGTCGATTTCTTCCGGGGTACCCGTCAGCGCAGTGAACGAGGGATCGAAGGCCTTGACGTAGGCGTCGAGCACTTCAGGCGTGTCACGCTCAGGATCAAGGGTGATGAACACCACCTGCAGGAACCCGGCATCGCGGCCCATTAGCTTCTTGATCTGCGCCGCACGCGCCAGCGTGGTCGGACAGACCATCGGGCACTGGGTGAAACCGAAGAAGAACATCGGCATCGAGCCGTAGTAACTGGACAGCGCGCGCACGTTGCCCTGGGTGTCCTTGAGCTTGAAGGAGCGACCGAGAATCTCGTTGCTCATGTTCTTGCCGTACTTGAACTCGAGTCCACGCGCAGGGCTGCAACCGGCCAACATGCCAAGCCCAAGGACTCCCATCCCGGCCACAACGGCGCGCCGGGTCAGTAAATCAGTCATGTAACCATCCTTTGGAGGGAAGGTGCCGACCCCTGGGCAGGGCCGGTCAAAAAGCGGGGGCATTCTGGCATGAGCCCCCCCTGCCTTCTACCCGACACATGGGTGAAGAGCCTGCAGCCCTTGAAATACGGGCTGCGGCGTGTTGTCGCAGGGGTTGAATCCGTAACAGTTTGTTGCTAAGGAGCAGAGTCAGCGCCGATCAGTAGTACGCGTTTTCTTTCTGCGTGTGGTCGGTCACGTCACGGACACCCTTGAGCTCAGGAATACGCTCGAGCAAGGTACGTTCGATGCCGTCCTTCAAGGTCACGTCGGCCTGGCCGCAACCCTGGCAGCCGCCGCCGAACTGCAGCACCGCAATGCCGTCCTCGACCACGTCGATCAGGCTGACCTGGCCGCCGTGACTGGCCAGGCCCGGGTTGATCTCGGTCTGCAGGTAGTAGTTGATGCGCTCGTTGATCGGGCTGTCGGCGTTGACCATCGGCACCTTGGCGTTCGGTGCCTTGATGGTCAACTGGCCGCCCATGCGGTCGGTGGCGTAGTCGACCAGCGCGTCCTCCAGGAACGGCACGCTGACCGAGTCGAGGTAGGCGGTGAAGCTCTTCAGGCCCACGGCCTGGTCTTCGGGCTTTTCTTCGCCGGGCTTGCAATAGGCGATGCAGGTTTCAGCGTACTGGGTGCCCGGCTGTGTGATGAAAACGCGAATGCCAATGCCCGGTGTGTTCTGCTTGGACAGCAGATCGGCCAGGTAATCATGGGCGGCGTCGGTAATGGTTATAGCGCTCATGGAAGTTCCTCTCAGACTTGCCGGCAGTTTACGCCAACCTGGCCCCTGAACAAAGTCCTAGTAATTGACTCGGGATAGCGTCAGCGCTGGCTCCGCCGTGCGTCGCGCCTCGCACCAGGCACTCATGCGCCGGTACAGTCCGCGCTCCAGCCACACGTAGCTCAGCCGTGAGGCCACGGCGATCACCGGCACGCATACGGCGAAAGTCGCATAAGGATTGAGCTTGAGCCGCTGGCTGGCGAACCAGCCGCCATACAGCACCAGGACGTGGATCAGGTACACCGAATACGAGCAATCACCCAGCGACTTGAGCATCTGGTTGCCCTTGAAGTACGGCTCCAGGGCGACGCATGCCAGTACGATCATTGCGCTCGGCAGGCCCCAGTGCAGCAGGCGCATCGAGGCGTCGAGGTGGTAGATGGCCAGGCCAGCCGCCACCAGTACCGCCAGCGGCAGCCACAGCCCTTCCAGGATCAGCCCGCGCCGGTAGGCGATACCGATGCCGATTCCCAGCAGGAACTCGTAGATGATGTTGTTGGCATAGAAATGACTGAGCACACCGACACGACTGAGCACCTCGCTGGCCACCAGCAGCACTGCGGTCACCAGCAGCAGCTGATAACGCTGTCGCACCAGGAACACCAGCGAGAACAGCAGGTAGAAGAACATCTCGAAGTTCAGCGTCCAGCCGACATTGAGCGTCGGATACATGCCATATCCACCCGGATTCTCGGCGGGGATGAACAGCAGCGACAATAGGAAGTGCTGCAACTCGATCGTCTGATGGGGCATCCAGCGACTCGCTACCAGCAGCAGGGCAGCCATCAGCAGCGTGTAGAACCAATAGGCGGGCACGATGCGTAGCACCCGGTTGAGCAGAAAGCGCTGGGGGGCCATGGGTTTGTCGCGGGTCGACAGGTAGATGACCAGCCCGCTGATGACGAAGAACACATCCACCCCGACCGCGCCGCGGTCGCTGAGAAACTGGCCGACGGGCCCTGTGGCGTGGAAGTCGAAGAAGATCTGCATGAAGTGGTGACAAACCACCACCCAGGCGGCGAGCGCCCGAAGAGCCTGAAGCGAATACAGCATGCCATTACCTGCGTTGAAGCCCATTCAAGCCCTGGTGGCAACCAGGGCCGCTCGCAGGGTCGGACCGCAGAATGCCGGTAAAGGTCAGATGACCTTACCGGCGGTCATCGCTTCAGAGGTTTTCGTAGCGGTTCATGTCCAGCACACCGGCTTCCAGCGGCTCTGTTTCCTGGATGTAACGGCTGAGGTCATGGAAGTAGGTCCAGAACTGCGGATTCGTGCGTCGCACACCCCAGCGCCGGACGATGCGCTCGAACCGGGCGGCGTCGTCGCGGGCCGCTTCCATGTCCTCGACGAACTCGGGCACCTCGTCCGCAGGGATATTGAACATGAAGTTCGGGTAGCTGCTGAGCACGCCGGGATACAGCGTCAAGGTGTCCAGACCCGGCTGATACCGATGGACCTCCCCCAGCATGAAGGCGACGTTGCTGTGGGCGCGGTTGCGCAGCAGGCTGTAGACCAGCCGCTCGCCGCCCTGCCCTTCGATGCGCAGCATGGTCGCCTCGGGCAGCTGGTTGATCACCTTGAGGCCCGCAGCGGGTCGCGAGACCAGGCGGCTCAGTGATTGCTCGACGTTACGCATCGCCTCGGAGATTCCGGGCCGCGAGCAATAGGCGCCGTTGCAACGGTTGATCGGGTCGGGCGAGGCATTGAGGCTGCCACTGCGCTGCAGCAGCTTGAGACCGAAATCGCGCTTCGGATCACGAGCGTCGAGCTGGAGGCCACTGGGGGTCTCGGTGTCGATCGACTCGTAGTCCATCCACATCTTCACCTTGCCGCTGTTCTGGTACCAATCGCTGAGAATCGCGCCGCGCTGGGCGGCAGGCATCAGGCGCAGGAAATTGACCTCGGCGCCGTTGCGGATCAGGTCGAAATACAGGCGGGTCTGCGCCTGGTGCGAGACGTTGCCATACACGTCGAAGTTGACCGCCAGCTGGTAGTAGGTGCGTTCGAGCAACGGATAGTCGAACAACCAGAGGGTCTGCGGCACATCACCGATCAGCCCCTTGGTCACCGAGGCACTGTCGAAGTGGCGGAAGATGCTCAGCAGTGCGTTGTCGCTGCCGGCCCAGAGCGTCGACCAGCCTGGCACTGGCAGCTCTGCATAGGTTTCGCGGCGCAGGTTCTCGTAGTCATTGCGCTTGTCGCGGTAGGCGTGCCACAGGCTCAGGACGCTGCCGACGTCGTCGATCTGTCCTGGCATCGCCAGCAACGGCGTGGCCTGGCCTCGATACGCGGCATCGGTCACATAGCGGTCATGCGCGGGCTCCTGGAACACCACCCAGAAGTTGTCGCGGATCACGTCGGTGGCGATCTGTCCGCGGCACACCGGGCCGCGGATGAAGGTACGCACGAAGTATTCGGCGTTATCGAGCATGAACTGGTAGCGCGCCACCGCCGGAATCGCCTCGAAGGTCTCGAAGGGATTGGAGCGCCGGCGCGGGCCGTAGCCTGGCAGCGCCGAGGCATGCCAGTCACCGCTGTAGAACAGCTGCTTGATGCGCTTGAGCTTCTGCGGGCCCATCGGATAGGTGATATGGGTCTTGTGCACGATTACACCCTGCACCGGCATCAGGCGGTAATAGAAGTCGGTGCCTGGCGGGTCGTTGGGACGGCGCGTGGCGATGATGTCGACCGGCTTGCCGCTCGGCGTGCGCGAGCGCACCCACTGGAAGAAGTGGCCTGGCTCGCCTCCAACGAAATGGACATGTGCCAGGAACAGGTGCTCGTACAGCCAGCGCGCGACCAGGGCCTCGGTGGAGCCTGGGCGATTGAACAGCGCTTCCCATTCGGCAATCTGCCGGGCCTCGCCCGCGCTGGGCTGGATCGGCGCCTGCTCGACCGGCGCGCCAGCCGCCAACCAGCGCTGCAGGGTCTGGTATTCGGCGTCGGTCAGGCCGGTCACGGCCAGCGGCATGCCTTCCTTGGGGTGAGCCCCGGCGTAGCCGTCGAACTCCTGCGGCAGCGGGCACATGTTGGCGCGATCGAGCCCCAGTGCGATGTCATCAGGCAGCTTGGCATTGGGCTCGAGCGGATTCTGGTGGCCCAGTTCAAGCATGCGCGCCATCAGCACGGCCTGGCTGCCCTGGTTGTCGAGCACCGAATAGAAGCTCTTGCCGCGCCATGCCTGCTCGCCCTGGGCGTCGTAGAACAGGCGAGTAGGGGCTTGCGCCGTACTGCGGTCGCCCTGGTACACCGGGATCTTCGAGGCGCCACGCTGCACGCCTTCGGCACTGCCCAGGTTGAGCTGGCAGGCCGCGTCATTGCAGGCATGGCAGGCGACACATTTCTCGGTGAAGATCGGCTGGATGTCCCGGGTGTAGGAAATCACCGGGCTTGATGGGGGAGCTTGCCCGAGCACCGCGCCGCTGATCAGCAGGGCGAAGAGGCCGGCAAGTAAACGATGCACCATGTACCGTGTGTCCTGGGTTCTTGAGCTATCACGTGGTCTACCGGCCGGTGGAATGCGTCAACATGAACAGGATTCATGTAAAAGCCCGACACGCCTAAAAAGCGCGCAGCTTTGCTATTATCCCGCACCTTCTGTTTTTGCCCGACCAGGTAGTCCTATGTCTGACCGCAGCGCTCGTTACCAAGCACTTCAGCACGCCCTCAAAGAGCGCATTCTGATCCTCGATGGCGGCATGGGTACTATGATCCAGAGTTACCGCCTGGAGGAAGCCGACTATCGTGGCACGCGCTTCGCCGATTGGCCAAGCGATGTCAAAGGCAACAACGACCTTTTGCTGCTCAGCCAGCCGGACATCATCGCGGCCATCGAGAAAGCCTACCTGGATGCCGGCGCCGACATTCTCGAGACCAACACCTTCAACGCTACGCAGATCTCCCAGGCCGACTACGGCATGGAAGGCCTGGCGTACGAGCTGAACGTCGAAGGCGCGCGCGTCGCCCGCCAGGTTGCCGACGCTAAGACCCTCGAGACCCCGGACCGCCCGCGCTTCGTCGCCGGCGTCCTCGGCCCGACCAGCCGCACCTGCTCGATCTCCCCGGACGTCAACGACCCGGGCTACCGCAACGTCACCTTCGACGAGCTGGTGGTGAACTACATCGAAGCCACCCGCGGGTTGATCGCGGGCGGCGCCGACCTGATCCTGATCGAGACCATCTTCGACACCCTCAATGCCAAGGCGGCGATCTTCGCCGTGCAGCAGGTGTTCGAGGACGACGGCGTCGAGCTGCCGATCATGATCTCCGGCACCATCACCGACGCCTCTGGCCGCACCTTGTCGGGCCAGACCACCGAGGCATTCTGGAACTCGGTGCGTCATGCCAATCCGATCTCGGTCGGCCTGAACTGCGCCCTGGGTGCCAAGGAACTGCGCCCTTACCTCGAAGAGTTGTCGACCAAGGCCGGCACCCATGTTTCAGCTCACCCCAACGCCGGCCTGCCGAACGCCTTCGGCGAGTACGACGAAACCCCGGCCGAAATGGCGGTGGTGGTCGAGGAGTTCGCGGCCAGCGGCTTCCTCAACATCATTGGCGGTTGCTGCGGCACTACTCCAGGACATATCCAGGCCATCGCCGACGCTGTGGCCAAGTACGCCCCCCGGCCGATCCCGGATATCCCGAAGGCCTGCCGCCTGTCGGGCCTTGAGCCGTTCACCATCGACCGCGACTCGTTGTTCGTCAACGTCGGCGAGCGCACCAATATCACCGGTTCGGCCAAGTTTGCCCGGCTGATCCGTGAGGAAAACTACACCGAAGCCCTGGAAGTGGCGCTGCAGCAAGTCGAAGCTGGCGCGCAGGTGATCGATATCAACATGGACGAAGGGATGCTCGATTCCCAGGCGGCCATGGTGCGCTTCCTCAACCTGATCGCGGGCGAGCCCGACATTTCCCGGGTGCCGATCATGATCGACTCCTCCAAGTGGGAAGTGATCGAAGCGGGCCTCAAGTGCATCCAGGGCAAGGGCATCGTCAACTCGATCTCGATGAAGGAAGGCGTCGAGGCGTTCAAGCACCACGCCCGCCTCTGCAAGCGCTACGGTGCCGCCGTGGTGGTGATGGCCTTCGACGAGGTCGGCCAGGCCGACACCGCCGAACGCAAGCGCGAGATCTGCAAGCGCAGCTACGACATTCTGGTCAATGAAGTGGGCTTCCCGCCAGAAGACATCATCTTCGACCCGAACATCTTCGCCGTTGCCACCGGTATCGAAGAGCACAACAACTATGCCGTCGACTTCATCGAAGCCTGCGCCTATATCCGCGACCACCTGCCCTACGCCCTGACCTCCGGCGGCGTGTCCAACGTGTCGTTCTCGTTCCGCGGCAACAATCCGGTGCGCGAGGCGATTCACTCGGTGTTCCTGTTCCATGCCATCCGCAATGGCCTGACCATGGGTATCGTCAACGCCGGACAGCTGGAGATCTACGACGAGATCCCGCCCGCGCTGCGCGAGAAGGTCGAAGACGTGGTGCTCAACCGCACCCCGGAAGGCACCGACGGCCTGCTGGCGATCGCCGATGACTACAAGGGTGGCGGCGCCACCAAGGAAGTCGAGAACGAAGCCTGGCGTTCGCTGCCGGTGCAGAAGCGCCTGGAGCACGCGCTGGTCAAGGGCATCACCGCACACATCGTCGAAGACACCGAGGAGTGCCGCCAGCAGTGCGCGCGCCCTATCGAAGTGATCGAAGGCCCGCTGATGAGCGGCATGAACATCGTCGGCGACCTGTTTGGCGCGGGCAAGATGTTCCTGCCCCAGGTGGTCAAGTCGGCACGCGTGATGAAGCAGGCCGTGGCCCACCTGATCCCGTTCATCGAGGCCGAAAAAGGCGACAAGCCTGAAGCCAAGGGCAAGATCCTCATGGCCACGGTCAAGGGTGACGTGCACGACATCGGCAAGAACATCGTGGGCGTCGTGCTGGGCTGCAACGGCTACGACATCGTCGACCTGGGTGTGATGGTGCCGGCCGAGAAGATCCTGCAGACCGCGCGCGAGCAGAAGTGCGACATCATCGGCCTGTCCGGCCTGATTACCCCCTCGCTCGACGAGATGGTGCACGTGGCTCGCGAGATGCAGCGCCAGGACTTCCACCTGCCATTGATGATCGGCGGCGCGACCACCTCCAAGGCCCACACGGCCGTGAAGATCGAGCCCAAGTACAGCAACGATGCGGTGGTCTACGTCACCGACGCCTCGCGCGCCGTGGGCGTGGCGACCCAGCTGCTGTCCAGGGAGCTGAAGCCAGGCTTCGTCGAAAAGACCCGCCTGGACTACATCGAGGTGCGCGAGCGCACTGCCAACCGCAGCGCCCGCACCGAGCGCCTGAACTACGCCCAGTCGGTCGCTGCCAAGCCCAGGTATGACTGGGCCGGCTATACCCCGGCGGTGCCCAGCTTCACGGGCGTGAAGGTGCTGCAGGACATCGACCTGCGCACCTTGGCCGAGTACATCGACTGGACGCCGTTCTTCATTTCCTGGGACCTGGCCGGCAAGTTCCCACGCATCCTCACCGATGAAGTGGTGGGTGAAGCTGCTACCGCGCTGTACCAGGATGCCCGCGAGATGCTCGACAAGCTGATCGACGAGAAGCTGATCAGCGCGCGCGCGGTGTTCGGCTTCTGGCCGGCGAACCAGGTCAAGGACGACGACATCGAAGTCTACGGCGACGACGGCCAGGCGCTGGCGACCCTGCACCACCTGCGCCAGCAGACGATCAAGCCCGACGGCAAGCCGAACTTCTCGCTGGCCGACTTCGTCGCGCCCAAGGACAGCGGCCTCACCGACTATGTGGGCGGCTTCATCACTACCGCCGGCATCGGTGCCGAGGAAGTGGCCAAGGCGTACCAGGACAAGGGCGACGACTACAACTCGATCATGGTCAAAGCCCTTGCCGACCGCCTTGCCGAAGCCTGCGCCGAATGGCTGCACGAGCAGGTGCGCAAGGACTATTGGGGTTATGCCAAGGACGAGCACTTGAGCAACGAAGCGTTGATCAAGGAGCAGTACAGCGGCATCCGCCCTGCCCCGGGTTACCCGGCGTGCCCGGACCACACCGAGAAGGAAACCCTGTTCCGCCTGCTCGATGGCACCGCCATCGGCGAAACCGGCCAGAGCGGCGTGTTCCTGACCGAGCACTTCGCCATGTTCCCCGCAGCGGCGGTCAGCGGCTGGTACTTCGCCCATCCGCAGGCGCAGTATTTCGCCGTGGGCAAGGTCGACAAGGATCAGGTCCAGAGCTACACCGAGCGCAAGGGCCAGGACCTCAGTGTCACCGAGCGCTGGCTGGCGCCGAACCTGGGGTATGACAGCTAAGGCTACAGGCGACATCGCCGGGTCTACAATGTCTCCTGATCGCCCTGCCTCAGGAGACACCCATGTCAGACCAGGACCCAGGCAAACCCCCAACCTTCTGGCAGATGCTGCACAGCGTCCTTGCCGCCGCCTTCGGCGTGCAGAGCGGCAAGAACCGCGCACGTGATTTCACCCATGGCAAGGCGAGCCATTTCATCGCGCTGGGCGCGGGCTTCACGTTGGTGTTCATCCTGCTGCTGATCGGCCTGGTGCAACTGGCCATGCACCTTACTGGTGGCTGACCCAGTACACCGCCGTCACGACCACCAGCACGATCAAGGCCAGGATCGCCCAGGCGTCCACGGTACTATCGGACTTGCGGACCTTGGTTGAATTTCCCATTGCATCGCCTCTTGTTGTGTTATCGGAATGCACTTCACCCCCAGCAGTTAAGCCCACGAATGACCACTCCTCAAGCAGGGGAATTACACGCCGGCACCAGTTAGTCCATATGGTTCTTTTCATATGCAAAAACATCACTTTAGCGCATAAACGCACCCTGCTATCCTTCCACGGCTCCGCTACGGAGTGCGCGGCCGTGCGCGCGATTAGCTGCATGCAGCCTGAGACAGGACCCTTATGTACGTATACGACGAGTACGATCAGCGGATCATCGAGGACCGCGTAAAGCAGTTCCGTGATCAGACCCGCCGCTATCTGGCCGGTGAACTGAGCGAAGAAGAATTCCGCCCTCTGCGCCTGCAGAACGGCCTATACATCCAGCGTTTTGCCCCGATGCTGCGCGTCGCTGTGCCTTACGGCCAGCTGAACTCGCGCCAAGTCCGACTGCTGGCGAAGATCGCCCGCGACTACGACAAAGGCTACGCACACATCAGCACCCGGCAGAACGTGCAGTACAACTGGCCTGCCCTGGAAGACATTCCCGAGATCCTGGCGGAGCTGGCGACCGTGCAGATGCACGCGATCCAGACCAGTGGCAACTGCCTGCGCAACACCACCACCGACCAGTTCGCGGGCGTTGCCGCAGACGAAGTGATCGACCCGCGCCCCTGGTGCGAGATCATCCGACAGTGGACCACCTTCCACCCGGAATTCGCCTACCTGCCGCGCAAGTTCAAGATCGCCGTGAATGGCTCCCGGGACGACCGCGCCGCCATCGAAGTGCACGATATCGGCCTTGAGCCAGTGCACAACGAGGCCGGCGAGCTGGGCTTCCGCGTGCTGGTCGGCGGCGGCCTGGGCCGTACGCCAGTGGTCGGCTCGTTCATCAACGAGTTCCTGCCGTGGCAGGACCTGATCAGCTACCTGGACGCCATCCTGCGCGTGTACAACCGTTACGGCCGCCGTGACAACAAGTACAAGGCGCGGATCAAGATCCTGGTCAAGGCGCTCACGCCTGAAGTGTTCGCCGAGAAGGTCGAGGCCGAGATGGCCTACCTGCGCGGCGGCAGCAGCACCCTGACCGAGGCTGAAGTACAGCGCGTCTCGCGCCACTTCATCGACCCCGAGTACCTGGCGCTGGAAAACGTCGACTACGCGGAGCACGACCTGCAAAACCCAGGTTTCGCCCGCTGGCGATCGCGCAACACCCGCGCGCACAAGCGCCCTGGCTACGTTGCCGTGACGCTGTCGCTCAAGCCGACCGGCGTTGCCCCAGGCGACCTGACCGACAAGCAGCTCGACGCCGTCGCCGAGCTTGCCGACCGCTACAGCTTCGGCTTCCTGCGGACCTCCCACGAGCAGAACATCATTCTGGCCGATGTCGAGCAGCGCCAGCTGCAGGCACTCTGGCTGGAGCTGCGCGACCTGGGCTTCGCCACGCCGAACATCGGCCTGCTGACCGACATCATCTGCTGCCCTGGCGGCGACTACTGCTCGCTGGCCAACGCCAAGTCGATCCCGATCGCCGAAGCCATCCAGCGCCGTTTCGACGACCTAGACTACCTGTTCGACATCGGTGAACTTGACCTGAACATTTCCGGCTGCATGAACGCCTGCGGCCACCACCACGTTGGTCACATCGGTATTCTCGGCGTGGACAAGAAAGGTGAGGAGTTCTACCAGGTCTCGCTCGGTGGCAATGCCGCACGCAATGCAAGCCTCGGCAAGATCCTCGGCCCATCGTTCGCACAGGACCAGATGGCGGATGTGATCGACAAGCTGATTTCGGTGTATGTCGAAAAGCGCACCGAGGAAGAGCGCTTCATCGACACCTACCAGCGTATCGGCATCGACCCCTTCAAGGAACGCGTCTATGCAGCGAATAATTAAGAACAACCAGCTGGTCGACGAAACCTGGCACCTGCTGCCCAAGGACGTCACCCTGGACGAGTTGACCAACTGCGACGACTATATCGTCCCCCTGCAGTTGTGGCGTGACCATGCCCATGCGCTCAAGGCCCGCGATGGCGGCCTTGGCGTATGGCTGGATAGCGACGAGGAAGCCGAGGAAATCGGTGAAGACGTTGCCAGCTTCCAGGTCATCGCCCTGAACTTCCCTGCCTTCACCGACGGGCGCAACTACTCCAATGCGCGCCTGCTGCGTGACCGCTACAAGTTCACCGGCGAGCTGCGTGCTATCGGTGACGTTCTGCGGGACCAGCTGTTCTACCTGGCCCGCTGCGGTTTCGATGCGTTCGCCATCCGCGCCGACAAGAGCCCGGAAGAGGCACTGGAAGGCCTGAAGGACTTTTCAGTAACCTACCAGGGCGCCGCCGACGAGCCGCTGCCGCTGTTCCGTCGCCGCTGATCCCTGCCTATACCACCGGCCCGCCTTCATGGCGGGCCGGTGCGTTTCCAGCCTACGCTTCCTGCCAGCATCCCGGTAGTCATGCAGAACCTATCGCACTCGATGCGGCTAACCGGTGGAGCCGACATGGCCGGCCTGCCACGCATCCACGTCACGTGCCGGGCCGGCGCCTGCGGTCATGCGCCCGGCGAATGGCTCAGGCCAGGCCCGGCGCTGCCGACGATGCGCAACGAAAGGCCTTCGTAGGCATCGAGGTTGATGGTCAGCTGGCCAGCCTCGCTGAGCTCTCCTTCGAGCCGTTCGTTGATCATGTCGACCACGACGCCGGGGCCAATGTCCGGCAGGTACAGGTCTTCTGTGAGCGGGTGGGGCCCGAAGTTGAGCGCAGTGATCTGGGTGCCCTTGCCTGCTGGCAGTTCATGCACCATCAGCAACAACGACGGATTGCTGACCTCGGGGATCAGGATCTGCCGGCTGCTGGCCAACGCGTATGCCTGGCGCACGGCGAGCATCTTGCGAAGGTTGCTGGCGAAACTGTCGGGATCGTTCAGCTGCTCGTTGAGGCTGCCATACAGCATGCGTGCCTTGGGCAAACCTTCCGCGGACACCTCGGCGTCGGCCGCCAGGTCGGCCAGGTCATAGGCACCCCGGTGGATCCAGCGCGTATCGCCCTCGGTCATCAGGTGCTCGACCTGCTCGGGCATCAGCGGCAACGCGCCGACCACATCCCATCCGGACAACGCAAAGATCCCCGGCTGGAAGGCGTTGTACATGGCCAGCAGCAGGTGGACCTTCTGTATCAGCGTTTTCTGCTCTTCGCTGATGCGGGTGAGGTCGCGAATGCCCAGGGCCGCAGTGATGATGCTGACCGTGGTGCAAGACACGCCGTTGGTGACGAACTTGAGGTTATAGGGCGCATGCTCCCCGGCCAACGCCTCGTACATTTCACTGCGGATATGCTCGCGCAGGATGGCACCCGGGAAGGTCTGGCCCTTGTAGAGGTAGCTCTCGTTGGCATGCAAAGTCCAGAAATGCACCAGCTCCAGGGTCAGTTCGTCGTGGTTCTGCAAGGCGTGGATCAGCGAAGCCGGGTCGATCTTGAACACATGCATCTGGTGCAGCATCAGCCGCAGGAATTCGGTGTCACCGGTCACCAGGGCATGCTGGTAGGCAGGACGGGTCACGAAGTCGTAGGACAGGTCCGCTCCGCCATGGGACATGTTGGCGATGTCGTCCAGGGTCAGGTTGAGCTCCTGGAAGCTAAAGCCGCCAGCCTTGCGGATCATGCCGCCGACCAGTTGATTGCCGGTGACCGAAAGCGGGTGGCTTTCCGACCAGGCCGGTCCTTCGGGCCGGCACTCGACACCGAGAAAACCGTTGGCGTCCAGGCGCAAGCCCCGTGCCCCGAGCACGTCGATGGCATGCAGGGCATCACCGATGATCAGTTGCTGGGCGGCGAAGCTGGGGTCAAGCCAGTTCAGCGACGGCTGCCCTTCCTTGAAATAGTGCAAGTACACCCAGCGGCGGTACTTGCCATCGACGCCCAGCACCGGGGGCGTGGCGCTCCAGTCCGTCTCCTTGACCCCGGGCTCGAAGAAGATCACCCGCTGCAACTGCCCGACAATGTAATGCCGGGCCCTGAGCTCATCGCACATCTGGGGGGTGAGGTTGGCGGCATCGCGCCCTGGCGGGATATCGGGCAGCAGACCCCAGTCGGCCTCCAGAATCTCGACCATGTGGTAGAGGCCTGGGTAATCCGCGAAGGCCATTTCCGCGAGGCGGAAATCCGCTCCCTTGCCGGTATGCGATGGAATCAGGTCGTCGATGGTCACGGCGTTGTGCGCCGAGGCTACCTTGCTCAGGTAGACCAGCTCGGCCTCGCTGCCGTAGCGCGGGTCGATGTCCAGGCTGATACGGTCGAAATTGCCATCGACGCTGGGCGTGAAGCTGCGCTGCGTGATGCCGCCGGAGCGCTTGAGCGGCCCGGTGTGCACGCCCTGGATGCCCAGTTGCGAAAGCGAATGCCACAGGCGCTCGTGGGCCAGGGCCTGCAAGACCGAGCCGCCCTCCTCGGTAATGATCGAGTCCGGGTAGACTGTCAGCCACACCGAAGCGATGGCGCTGGCGTCCCGGGCGCGGGTTTCAGCGTAGGGGTGCTGCCACATGCGGGACTGACCTGAGTAGAGGTGCATCCGGTCGCGGGCGGCCTGCAGCATGGACTGGCCTTTCAGCCACTGAACGTAGTCGTCGTCGCGTTTGCTCATTTCTGGCTCCATCGCGCATTCCTGTCATCGATTCGCTTTGAAGATGTGAGTAAAGCAAGGCGCAATGGTTCGGACGGTTTAAGTTGCGCCCCATTTCGGTGCGAAAGCTCTAGAATGAGCGACTTCCGTTCCTTCGAGCATGCCATGGACATCGATCAGGCCCGTACCTTCCTGGAAATCGTGCGTTGCGGCAGCCTGGTCGCGGCGGCCGAGCGCCTGCATGTGTCACAGACCGCCATCACCGCGCGGGTGCAACGCCTGGAGCAGCAGCTGGGTTGCCTGTTGTTCACCCGCAGCCGCACGGGCGCCAGCCTCACCCGTGACGGGGAGGCGTTCGTGCCCTACGCCAACCTGCTGGTGCAGACCTGGGAAGCGGCCCGCCGTGACCTGCCACTGCCGCCTGGGCGCCAGCAGGTGCTGCACCTTGGCGGTGAAGTGAGCCTGGGTAATCCGATGATGCTCGACTGGGTCAGTGCGCTGCACCGCGAGCTGCCCAGCCACGCGATCCGCAGCGAGGTGAGTGACGGCGAGTCGTTGCTGCGCAAGGTCGAGCTGGGCCTGCTCGATGCCGCGCTGGTCTACCAGCCGACCTACGGCCCCGGGCTTCAGGTGGAGCAGTTGATGGAGGAAAAACTGATCCGCGTGCGCCGGGTCGGCCAGCCGGAGCCGTATATCTACATCGACTGGGGGGAGGCGTTCCGGCGCCAGCACGACGCCGCCCTGCCCGACTGCGCGCGCCCGGCCCTGAGCTTCAACCTGGGTCCGCTGGCCCTGCAATTCATCCTCGACCAGGGCGGCAGCGGCTACTTCCGTACCCGCGTGGTGCAGGCCTATCTGGACAATGGGGTGTTCGAGCGGGTGCCGCAAGCGCCTGAATTCACCTACCCGACATTTCTGGTCTATGCCCGCGAGCGCGACAGCGAAGCCCTGCAGCAGGCCTTCAGGCTCCTCCGCGGACTGGTGTCGAGCGAGGCCTGTGACTGGTCACAGCGCTGGGACCCGCTGGTCTGAACGCGATGCGCTGCTGAGCAGGTGGCGCTTGAGGCCGGCGATCAGGTCGGTCTGGGTGATGACCCCTACCAGGCTGTCGCCGTCGAGCACCGGCAGGCAGTGCAGGCCTTGCTCGCTGAGCAGCGGCAGCAAGCGCTCCAGCGGATGCTGGCTGCCGACGCTGACTACCCGGCGGCTCATGACCTGGGCCATGCGCACCGGCTTGCGCCGCCAGCTGAACCCGCCACGGGCCATGGCCGGGCCAACGAGGTCGCTGAGGCTGACAATACCCACCAGCCGCCCTTCATCGAGCACGGGCAGCGTCTTGAGATGATGGCCCTCGAGCATTTTCCAGGCCTGCTCGAGGGTGGTTCGCGGTGAGGCGAATTGTACATCGCGGGACATCACCGAAGCCGCGGTAATACCGCCGAGGCTGCGTTGCAGCGCGTGTTCCTCGGTGGCCTGGATGATCCGCTCCAGCTCATCCCGGGTGACGTCGACGAACTCGCCGATCTCTTCCAGCGCCTGGTCGAGGTCCTCGCCGCTGACACCGACGCGCGCCCCGGGCAATGGATCATGGGTGTGGTGCAGGTCCTTTCGCGGCATTGCCCGCTTGGGATAGCGAACGCCCGTCAGACGGTTGTAGAGGATCGCCACGGCGACCAGGATCAAGGCATTGAGCATGATCGGCTGGAGCAGGTGGTCGCCCAGCGACACCAGGCCGGCATCGGCCAGCACCGCGCTTACGGCCACACCGCCGCCGGGTGGATGCAGGCAGCGCAGCACGCACATCACCCCGATGGACAGCCCCAGGGCAGCAGCGGCAACCCACAGCTCGGCCCCGAAACCGTAGCGCATGGCCAGGCCCACCGCACCCGCGCTGGCATAGCTGCCGAGTACCGGCCAGGGTTGCGCCAGCGGCCCGGAATGCACGGCGAACACCAGTACCGCAGAGGCCGCCAGCGGACCCAGCAGGTGCAGGGCCACCGAGTTGCCGAACACCATGCTGCAGAGCCAGCCGGCGAGAAACAGGCCGATCAAGGCGCCAATCCCGGCACGCAGCCATTCTTTCGGGGGGATGTTCAGGTGTGGAGGCAACCAGCGTTGCAGGCGACTTGCGGAGCGAGGGGAAGACATGGCGGCGATCGGCTTATCTGGTAAAAAAGAAAGCCCAGCGCAACCTGCCTGGGCTCTGCGCTGCCATCGGCAGTCGCGCAAAGGGTTCCGTCCGTGGAGATGGAAACTGTGAACATTGCGCGGCGATTGTGCCGGGACGGTGCAGCGGGGGCCAATTCAAAAAACTGCGCCTGGACTGCAATTTTTTTGCAGCCAGGTGGATTCAGGCAGGTTCAGCGGGCCTTGCGGGGCAGCCCGAGGCTTACCCGCAGCCCTCCAAGAGGGCTTTCGAGCAGGATCAGTTGACCACCCCAGGCATCGACGATGTCGCGCACGATGCCCAGGCCAAGGCCGTGGCCGTTGACCTGCTCGTCCAGCCGCGAGCCGCGCTCCAATACCTGCTGGCGCGCCTCCTGCGGGATGCCCGGGCCGTCATCGTCCACCCACAGCTGGTAGCACTGTGCGGTCGCTGCGATGCCCAGGCGCACTTCGCTGTCGGCCCACTTGCAGGCGTTGTCGAGCAGGTTTCCCAGCAGTTCCAGCAGGTCCTCCCGGTCCCATGGCAAGTGCAGGCCCGGGGCGACGTCGGCCTCGAGCAGCAGCCCTTCGCCATGGATCATCCCGAGCGTGGCCAGCAGGCCTGGCAGCTCGGCGTCGCAGTCGAACTGCGCGCCGGGCAGCGCATCACCGGCAAGCCGCGCACGAGTGAGCTCACGCTCCAGGCGTTGCTGGATCTGCTGCAGTTGCTCGCGCAGTTGCGCCCGAACTTCGGGCAGGTCTCGCAGGCGCTCGCTGGACGCGAGGCTGAGCAGCACCGCCAGGGGGGTTTTCAAGGCGTGGCCAAGGTTGCCAAGGGCGTTGCGGGAGCGGCGCAGGCTGTCCTCGGTATGCGCAAGCAGGTGGTTGATCTGCGCCACCAGCGGCTCCAGTTCGCTGGGAACGTGGGTATCGAGCTGCGAGCGCTGACCTTGCTGCAGTTGCGCGATCTGCTCGCGGGCGCGGTCCAGCGGTCGCAGCGAGCGTTTGACGGTAATGCGTTGCAGCACCAGGATCAGGATCAGCGCCAGCAGGCCAAGGCCCAGCCCGATCTGCTGCATGCGCCGAAAACCGTCGCGCACGGGCGAGTAGTCCTGGGCCACGCTGATCGAGATGGCCTTGCCCAGGCGCCGGTAATCGGCACGCAGCACCAGCAGTTGCTGGCCTTCCGGGCCCAGTTCCAGTCCTGCTTCAAGGCCAGGTTCGCCTGGCCGGGGCATTTCGAGGTCCCACAGCGAGCGCGAGCGCCAGTGGCCCTCGTCGAAGTCGATGCGAAAGTAATACCCTGAGAACGGCCGCTGGTACGCCGAGGACACACGCCGCTCATCCAGCTGGATGCCATTCGGACCATGCACGAGTGCCACCAGCAGGTTTTCGCTTTCCTTGCGCAGGCCGGTCTCCAGGTAACGCTGCAGGCCAGCCTCGAACAACCAGAGGCTCAACTGCGCCAGTGCCAGGCCAACCACCACCAGTACCGCGATCAGCCCCAGGCTCAGGCGCGCCTGGATCGACTTCACTCGCCGCTCCCGGCATAGCGATAGCCCTGGCCCCGGCGGGTCTCGATGACGCTGCGCCCCAGCTTGCGGCGCAGATGGTTGACGTGTACTTCAAGTACGTTGGAGTCGCGCTCGGTCTCGCCATCGTAGAGGTGCTCGGCGAGGTGGCTCTTGGAGAGGATCTGCTGGGGGTGCAGCATGAAGTAGCGCAGCAGCCGGAACTCGGCGGCGGTCAGCTGGATATCGACGCCTTCGCGGGTCACGCACTGGCGGCTCTCGTCAAGGTGCAGCCCGGCCGCCTCCAGTGTCGGCTGGTTGGCCAGGCCACGGGCGCGGCGCAACAGCGCCTGGATCCGCAGTTGCAGTTCTTCGGGGTGGAAGGGTTTGCTGAGGTAGTCATCGGCGCCGGCCTTGAGCCCCTCGATGCGCTCGGCCCAGGAGCCGCGTGCGGTGAGAATGAGCACGGGTGTCACCAGCCCCCCGGCACGCCACTGGCTGAGCACCTCGAGGCCTGGCAGGCCGGGTAGGCCCAAGTCAAGGATGATCAGGTCGTAGGGCTCGCTCTGGCCCTGGTACACCGCATCACGGCCATCTGCCAGCCAGTCCATGGCGTAGCCCTGGCGCTGCAGGCTGGCGGTCAGTTCGTCGGCCAGGGGGACGTTGTCCTCCACCAATAGCAGGCGCATTCAGTCGTCTTCCTCGTCTTTGAGCAATGCCCCGGTGCTGGCGTCGAGCTTGATCTCGCGCACCACGCCGGCGGGTGTCAGCAGTTCGACTTCGTATTGGTAGCGGTCATCGTCCTCTTCGAGCTCCGCCTCCAGCAATCGCGCCCCGGGGTAACGCCCCATGGCGGATTCGAGCAGCTGTTCGAGCGGCAGGATGATGCCCTTTTGCCGCAGCTCAAGGGCCTCGTCCTGGTCAAGGTCACGGGACAAGGCCAGCGACGAGGCGGCCAGCGAACCGCCGGCCAACAGCGCGGTAATCAGGAACCGCGCCGTGCAGTGCGTTCGGCTCATCAGCTGTCCCGTTCGTCCTTGAGCACTTCAGCGGTCTTGGCGTCGAGGTCGACGTCCCATTCGACGTTCTGGCCATCACGCAGCTCCACCTTGTAGATGTAGCGGCCGTAGCTGTCTTCGAGCTCGGTGTCGGTGACGGTCGCGCCAGGGTGCTTGGCCAGTGCCGCGGCCTTGAGCTCGTCGAGCGGCTTGATGGTCTTGTCGTTGACCAGCTTGACGGCCTGGTCGAGCTGGACGTCCTTGGCCAGCGCAACGTTGGCGCCGAAGGTCAGAGTCGCGGCGGTAAACAGGGCAGTCAGGGTTTTCATGATGTGTCTCCATCGAATGGGTCAAGTTGTCTACGGGATCAAGATTACCCTCCCGGCCCTTAACTCAAGCTGAAAACAACTGGCGGCATGATAGCGCATGCATCTGCAACCGCTGTAGCGGTCATGCTGTTAAACTGCATGCCAGCATTGGTTCTACAGAGTTGATACAGCGTGGAAATCTTCAAGGAATTTACTTTCGAATCGGCCCACCGCCTGCCTAACGTCGCCCCGGGCCACAAGTGCGGCCGCCTGCATGGCCATTCGTTCAAGGTCGCCCTGCACCTGACTGGCCCGCTCGATCCACATACTGGCTGGATCCGCGACTTCTCCGAGATCAAGGCCGTGTTCAAGCCGATCTACGAGCAGCTGGACCACAACTACCTCAACGATATCCCAGGCCTTGAAAACCCCACCAGCGAAGTCATCGCCAAGTGGATCTGGGAACAGGTCAAGCCGCTGTTGCCTGAATTGTCCAAGGTGCGGATCCACGAGACCTGCACCAGCGGCTGCGAATACACCGGCGACTAATCCCGCCGGGGGCTGGGATGCGGCGGTACCGGCAGGTGGGTAATCTGCAGGATGATCCGCCCTTCCTCGCCATCGTGAGTGTTCAGGTAATAGCGGTTGTCCTCAAACAGGCGCCTGGCGCGGCCACCGTGCAAGCTGACCAGCCTGACGTTGCTTGTCAGATCGCCAACTGCGGCGCCCGCCGGGTCGAAGCCTTCCAGCCGCCAGATCATGCTTCCGTTCGCCAGTGGGTCTTCCCCGGCCGGCACTCCGGTATGGTAGAAACCCAGGTAGCCGTTGCGGCTCACGTCCAGCCGCCGCTCCAGGTTCGGCCACTCACTGGCCTCGTTGCCAACGTAGGCGGTGCGGATCTCGTAGTCGTACGCGTCGCCGGTCTGGTAGACCCCGAACCAGAAGTGATTGATTTCAAGCTTCTCGCCGATGAGCCGTTCGGCAAGGCTGCGCAGGCGATGACGGCCGGCAAATAGCCAGCCATCCTTGGTGTCCCACGTCATGGTGTCGTTGAGCTTGGTCCACAGGGGCTTCAGCCAATCGGTGTCCTTGTCCAGATCTTGTGGCTGAAACTGATGATCGCTGCTCTGCCAGTAGCATCGGGCGACGAAGCACAGGTCTGGCTGGAATTCGTAGTAACTCATGGGAACGCTCTTGCACGGTTGATGGCAAGCGTGAACCTAGCCGAGGGTTTCCACCGGGGGCAGCGGGAAACCCGCTACTCCAAGGCATCCTTGAGAAACGCAGGGGCGATGTAGCGCTGGTAGTGCGCCTCGGAAAGCAGAAAGAACTCCCGGTCGATGGCATCGCGCAGGCGCGGCAGCTCCCAGTCTCGAAATTCCGGCATGAGCACCATGCCGTAGGCTTCGATGTCGCGGATCACCCGCGCGCCACGGGCGATCAGCTGGTAGGCCCAGCAATACGGCGACTGATTGGGCAAAAAGCGGATGGCTCGCTGCTCGAGTTGCAGGCGCAGGCGCGCGGTGTCGAATATTTCGAGCTTGGCTTCCATCACCTGCACCAGCAGCAGCTCGAGGCGCAGCCAGACCGCGCGTTTTTCGTCTTCGTTGTAGCCATTCCAGTGGATCACTTCGTGGTGGAAACGCTTGCAGCCGCGGCACACCAGATCCCCGTAGACCGTGGAACACAGCCCGACGCAGGGGGTTTTGATTGACTGATTGGACATGGAAAAACAACGGCCTGGCGGTGAGACAGACGCGTATGTTAGCCCTTTGTCTAACAGGGGTCACTCGTTAAAGTCCTCGCACCTGCCTTACCTTTGTCGAGGTTTTGCCGTAGAATCGGCCGGCCTTTTCAAAGGCAGCAATGTCCGTTGGAAGCTGTTTTCAAAGCGTCACGAGCACAGTAGATCCAGTAGAACGGTGTTGGCTCGATGCAAACGCACAGCGGTTGCTTCGCGCCAGCCCTCATCAGCCCTCCGTTCTGCAGGCGTAAAACTTTGAAAGCAGCTTCTGTAAGGATTTCCTGCAACCCTGGCTGGGCGGCTCAAAAAGCCGTATTGCGCACGGGTGCCGGAATTTCTGGATGAGCGTCCCGGACACTCCTTTGGGACCACTGATGAGGGTAATAACTGTGCTTGAAGCCTACCGCAAACACATCGAAGAGCGTGCCGCCCAGGGTATCGTGCCCCAGCCGCTTAACGCCGAACAAACTGCAGGCCTGGTCGAGCTGCTGAAAAACCCGCCAGCGGGCGAAGAAGCCTTCCTCGTCGACCTGATCACCAACCGCATACCGCCAGGTGTCGACGAAGCTGCCTACGTCAAGGCCGGCTTCCTGTCTGCCGTTGCCAAGGGCGAGACCAAGTCCCCCCTGATCGACCGCAAGCGCGCCACCGAACTGCTGGGCACCATGCAAGGTGGCTACAACATCGCCACCTTGGTCGAGCTGCTGGATGACGCCGAACTGGGCGCCGTCGCCGCCGAACAGCTCAAGTTCACCCTGCTGATGTTCGATGCCTTCCACGACGTCGCCGAAAAGGCCAAGGCGGGCAACGCCCACGCCAAGGCCGTGCTCGACTCCTGGGCTGCTGGCGAGTGGTTCACCGGCAAGCCGGCCATCGCCGACAAGTACACCCTGACCGTGTTCAAGGTGCCGGGCGAAACCAACACCGACGACCTGTCCCCTGCCCCGGACGCCTGGTCGCGCCCTGATATCCCGCTGCACGCACTCGCCATGCTGAAGATGGCCCGCGACGGCATCACTCCAGAGCAGCCAGGCTCGATCGGTCCGCTCAAGCAGATCGAGGAAGTCCGTGCCAAAGGATTCCCGGTTGCCTACGTCGGTGACGTGGTAGGTACCGGTTCTTCGCGTAAATCGGCCACCAACTCGGTGCTGTGGTTCTTCGGCGACGACATCCCGCATGTGCCGAACAAGCGCGCCGGCGGCTTCTGCTTCGGTACCAAGATCGCCCCGATCTTCTACAACACCATGGAAGACGCCGGCGCCCTGCCGATCGAATTCGACTGCACCGACCTGGCCATGGGCGACGTCATCGACGTTTACCCATACAAGGGCGAAGTGCGCCGTCATGGCACCGACGAGTTGGTCACCACCTTCGCGCTCAAGACCGAAGTGCTGCTCGACGAAGTCCGCGCTGGCGGCCGTATCCCGCTGATCGTCGGCCGTGGCCTGACCGAAAAGGCGCGTACCGAACTGGGCCTGGGCGCGACCGACCTGTTCAAGCTGCCTGAAGCACCCGTCGATACCGGCAAGGGCTTCACCCTGGCGCAGAAGATGGTCGGCAAGGCCTGCGGCCTGCCTGAAAACCAGGGCGTGCGTCCCGGTACTTACTGCGAACCACGGATGACCACCGTCGGCTCCCAGGACACTACTGGCCCGATGACCCGCGACGAGCTGAAGGACCTGGCATGCCTGGGCTTCTCGGCCGATCTGGTCATGCAGTCGTTCTGCCACACTGCGGCCTATCCGAAGCCGATCGACGTCAACACCCACCACACCCTGCCGGATTTCATCCGCACCCGTGGCGGCGTGTCCCTGCGTCCTGGCGACGGCATTATCCACAGCTGGCTGAACCGCATGCTGATGCCGGACACCGTCGGCACCGGCGGCGACTCGCACACTCGCTTCCCGATCGGCATCTCGTTCCCGGCCGGTTCCGGCCTGGTGGCCTTCGCCGCCGCCACCGGCGTCATGCCGCTGGACATGCCAGAGTCGATCCTGGTGCGCTTCAAGGGCAAGCTGCAACCAGGCATCACCTTGCGTGACCTGGTGCATGCCATCCCTTACTACGCTATCCAGAAGGGCCTGCTGACTGTAGAGAAGAAAGGTAAGAAAAACGCCTTCTCCGGCCGCATCCTGGAAATCGAAGGCCTGGACGAGCTGACTGTCGAGCAAGCGTTCGAATTGTCCGACGCTTCGGCTGAGCGTTCCGCCGCAGGCTGCACCATCAAGCTGCCAGAAAAGGCCATCGCCGAGTATCTGCAGTCCAACATCACCCTGCTGCGCTGGATGATTGGCGAAGGCTACGGCGACCCACGCACCCTGGAGCGCCGCGCGCAAGCCATGGAAGCCTGGCTGGCCAACCCCGAGCTGCTGTCGGCCGACGCCGATGCCGAATACGCCGAGATCATCGAAATCGACCTGGCCGACGTCAAGGAGCCTGTGTTGTGCGCGCCGAACGACCCGGACGACGCCCGCCTGCTGTCGAGTGTCCAGGGCGAGAAGATCGACGAAGTGTTCATCGGTTCGTGCATGACCAACATCGGCCACTTCCGCGCTGCCGGCAAGTTGCTGGAGAAGGTCAAGGGTGGTATCCCGACCCGTCTGTGGCTGGCTCCGCCGACCAAGATGGACGCCCACCAGCTGACCGAGGAAGGCTACTACGGCATCTACGGCAAGGCTGGCGCGCGCATGGAAATGCCAGGCTGCTCGCTGTGCATGGGTAACCAGGCACGTGTGCAGACTGGCTCCACCGTGGTCTCCACTTCGACCCGTAACTTCCCGAACCGCCTGGGTGACGCGACCAACGTCTACCTGGCGTCGGCCGAGCTGGCCGCAGTGGCGTCGATCATCGGCAAGCTGCCGACCGTCGAGGAGTACATGGAGTACGCGAAGGACATCGACAGCATGGCTGCCGACGTCTACCGCTACCTGAGCTTCGACCAGATCGCCGAGTTCCGTGATGCGGCAGCCAATGCCAACATCCCGGTTGTCCAGGCGTAAGGCGTAGCCTGCAAGACCAGAGCCCCGGCAGCGATGCCGGGGCTTTTTTGTCAGTCTGGATTATCGGAGTTCATGCTTGCAGGTATGTTGGGATCGCAAAGCGGCGCCAATTGGCTTAACTGACTGGCACTGGGCTATGAACCGAGGACTGACTGCTGCTTTCTCTGTCTCCGGTTTTGCCAATGCATCACACCCGCTGCGACGAATGAAGCGAAACTTAGCATAGAAAAAAATACAATTCCTTCGAGGCATTTCCAGTTTTCTGTTTCGCTCACATATTGCCTGAGAGAAGAGTCATACAATACTTCATCACTTGTCGACAAGCTCCTGACTATTGGACCGGACGATGCCTTTTCGATTTCCACAAACAAAGGTGTAGCCGCATTGATATTGGCTGCATCATAACGCCCCTTGCGCACATAAACTCGGCGCCTGACTACGTGCCCATCTGGATCTTTGTAAGCAATCCTGAATGTGTGAATCGACCTGTCGTACTCCCATCTTTCAGGTTTGGATGCAAGAGAAGCTGGAATCCGCATCAAAGGTGCAACGATCGGCTCGGACTCTTCCTCCCAGTTCATCCAATACAAAGGTATGAACTGAAGAAAAGCACAACCGGCAAAAAACATGCACCTGACCCGCTTATGCGGCTCTAACGCCTGCATCATCTTAATCCAGGATTTCCACGTCACCATCAACAAGCCACTCACTTATGCAGATATGAATTGCTTTTCTAAGCTGTCAGTCAGCTCAGGACTAGCTAGCAGACGTTAGTGGATCAACGGCGCGCGATCGATAGGATGAGGGAGTTGTTGCTTGAGAAAAACTTCCGAAACAGATGTAGCCCTTCAACTCATTGAATGTGGGAATTTTCCATTCTCCCGGCATGTCGGCGCTAAAAGCTGCACGAGCGTGCAGCAATCCACTCATGCCTGAAAGAATCGCCCAGTGAGGGCATCGTGGCTCGTGGTCACGTTCAGGTGTATGAACTTGCCCTGTATCAGGCGAACCGCGACGACCAAGCCCAGCCTTGAATTAGGCTGGGCTGGTCGAGGAAGAGACAGACACCAGTTGCCTACACAGGAGCAGCGGCCATCTTCTCTGCGGCGCGTGATCAAATGCGATGCGCTTACTTACATGCCGCCAAATCCTCCATAGGCACACGCACCCAGCCCTCCATCAACACCCGCGCACTTCGACTCATGACCGCCTTGGTCACGACCCACTTCCCTGCAACCTGATGCGCCTCTGCGCCCACTCGCAAGGTGCCGGATGGGTGCCCGAAGCACACGGCAGAACGCTCGCCTCCACCGGCCGCCAGGTTTACCAGCGTCCCTGGTATCGCTGCGGCGGTCCCGATGGCGACTGCCGCAGTGCCCATCATGGCGTGGTGCAGCTTGCCCATCGACAGTGCCCGCACCAGCAGGTCGATGTCCTCGGCCTGCACGTTCTTGCCGCTGGAGGCGGCATAGCCAAGCGGCGGCGCGACGAAGGCCACCTTGGGGGTGTGCTGGCGTCCCGCAGCCTCCTCGATCGTCCCGATCAGCCCCATGCGCAGCGCACCCCAGGCGCGGATGGTCTCGAACAGTGCCAGTGCATCGGCGTCGCCATTGATCGCATCCTGCAGCTCGGTGCCGTCGTAGCCGACCTCGCCCGCATTGACGAAGATGGTCGGGATGCCGGCATTGATCAGGGTGGCCTTGATGGTCCCCAGGCCCGGCACGTCCAGCTCGTCGACCAGGTTGCCGGTGGGAAACATGTCGCCTCCCTGGCCATCGTCGTCGGCGGCCGGTTCGAGGAATTCAAGCTGGACCTCGGCTGCCGGGAATGTCACCCCATCGAGCTCGAAGTCGCCGGTTTCCTGGACCTCGCCCTGGGTGATGGGCACATGGGCAACGATTGTCTTGCCGATATTGGCTTGCCAGATGCGCACGGTGGCGATGCCGTCATGGGGGATGCGCGCGGCGTCGACCAGGCCCGCGCTGATGGCAAAGGCACCCACCGCCGCCGACAGGTTGCCGCAGTTGCCACTCCAGTCGACGAAGGCCTGGTCGATCGAGACCTGGCCGAACAGGTAGTCGACGTCGTGGCCAGGCTGGCTGGCAGGCGACAGGATGACGGTCTTGCTGGTACTCGAGGTGGCACCGCCCATGCCATCAATCTGCTTGCCGTACGGGTCGGGGCTGCCGATCACCCGAAGCATCAGGGCGTCGCGGGCCGGGCCGGGGGCCTGGGCCGAGGCCGGCAGGTCCTGGAGGCGGAAGAATACGCCTTTGCTGGTGCCGCCCCGCATGTATGTAGCAGGGATCTTCATTTGCGCTGCGTGTGTCATGCACTGGCCTCCAGAAAGTCCTGGGCGAAGCGCTGCAGCACACCGCCCGCTTCGTAGATCGAAACTTCTTCGGCGGTGTCCAGCCGGCAGGTGACCGGGACCTCCAGGCGCTCGCCGGTCTTGCGCGTGATCACCAGGGTCAGCGTCGCCTGCGGAGTACGTTGGCCAATCACATCGTAGACTTCACTGCCGTCGATGCCCAATGTCTTGCGGTCGACGCCTGGCTTGAACTCCAGCGGCAGCACGCCCATGCCCACCAGGTTGGTCCGGTGGATACGCTCGAAGCCTTCGGCGACGATGGCCTCGACGCCGGCCAGGCGTACACCTTTGGCAGCCCAGTCGCGGGACGAGCCCTGGCCATAGTCGGCACCGGCAACGATGATCAATGGCTGCTTGCGCTGCATGTAGGTCTCGATCGCCTCCCACATGCGGGTTACCTGCCCCTCTGGCTCGAGGCGCGTCAGCGAGCCCTGCCTGACCTTGCCATCCTGTACCACCATCTCGTTGAACAGCTTGGGGTTGGCGAAGGTGGCTCGCTGGGCGGTCAGGTGGTCACCGCGGTGAGTGGCGTAGGAGTTGAAGTCCTCCTCGGGAAGGCCCATTTTCGCCAGGTACTCGCCTGCCGCGCTGTCGGCCATGATGGCGTTGGAGGGCGACAGGTGGTCGGTGGTGATGTTGTCGGGCAGCACCGCCAGCGGGCGCATGCCGGTGAGGGTGCGCTCCCCCGCCAGGGCGCCTTCCCAGTACGGGGGGCGGCGGATGTAGGTGCTCATCGAGCGCCAATCGTACAGCGGAGCGACCTTGGGGCCGGTGTCCTCCTCGATGGCGAACATGGGGATGTAGACCTGGCGGAACTGCTCCGGCCTGACGGCGGCGCGCACCACTGCGTCGATTTCTTCGTCGGTTGGCCAGAGATCCTTCAAGCGGATCTCCTTGCCGTCGACTACGCCCAGCACATCCTTCTCGATATCGAAGCGGATGGTCCCGGCAATGGCATACGCCACCACCAGCGGTGGCGAGGCAAGGAACGCCTGCTTGGCGTAGGGATGGATGCGCCCGTCGAAGTTGCGGTTGCCCGAGAGTACTGCGGTGGCATACAGGTCGCGGTCGATGATCTCCTGCTGGATCGCCGGGTCCAGCGCGCCAGACATGCCATTGCAGGTGGTACACGCGAAGGCGACGATACCGAAGCCCAGTTGCTCCAGCTCCTGCTCCAGGCCCGCCGCTTCCAGGTACAGCTTCACTGTCTTGGAACCGGGCGCCAGGGACGACTTCACCCAGGGCTTGCGGGTCAGGCCGAGTCGGTTGGCATTGCGCGCCAGAAGACCTGCGGCGATGACGTTGCGCGGGTTGCTGGTGTTGGTGCAACTGGTGATCGCGGCGATGATCACGGCGCCATCCGGCATCTGCCCGGGCACGTCGTCCCATGCCCCGGCGATGCCCTTGGCCGCCAGGTCGCTGGTGGCCACGCGCGCGTGGGGGTTGGACGGCCCTGCCATGTTGCGGACCACGCTGGCCAAGTCGAAGCGCAGCACGCGCTCGTAGTCGGCATCGACCAGGCTGTCGGCCCACAGGCCAGCGGTCCTGGCGTAGGTCTCGACGAGTTTTACCTGCTGGTCTTCGCGGCCGGTCAGCCTCAGGTAGTCGAGGGTCTGCGGGTCGATGGCGAACATCGCCGCCGTGGCGCCATATTCCGGGGCCATGTTGGAAATCGTCGCGCGGTCGCCCAGGGTAAGCGCGCGGGCGCCCTCGCCATGGAACTCGAGATAGGCGCCAACCACCCGCTGCTTGCGCAGGAACTCCGTGAGGGCCAGTACCAGGTCAGTGGCGGTAATGCCGGGCTGCAGCTTGCCGGTCAGCTCCACGCCGACGATCTCCGGCAGGCGCATCCACGAGGCGCGGCCGAGCATGACGTTCTCGGCTTCCAGGCCGCCGACACCGATGGCAATCACGCCGAGGGCGTCGACATGCGGTGTATGGCTGTCGGTGCCGACGCAGGTGTCGGGGTAGGCTACGCCGCGATCGCTATGGATCACCGGCGACATTTTCTCCAGGTTGATCTGGTGCATGATGCCGTTGCCGGGCTGGATCACCTCGACGTTCTTGAAGGCCTTCTTGGTCCAGTTGATGAAGTGGAAGCGGTCCTCGTTGCGACGGTCTTCGATGGCGCGGTTCTTTTCGAAGGCCTGCGGATCGAAACCGCCGCATTCAACCGCCAGCGAGTGGTCGACGATCAGTTGCACCGGCACCACCGGGTTGACCTGCGCGGGGTCGCCGCCCATGTCGGCAATGGCATCACGCAGGCCGGCGAGGTCGACCAGCGCGGTCTGGCCGAGGATGTCGTGGCACACCACGCGCGCGGGGAACCAGGGGAAGTCGAGGTCGCGCTTGCGCTCGATCAACTGCTCCAGCGAGGCGTCGAGGGTGGCCGGGTCGCACCGGCGCACCAGGTTCTCGGCCAGTACGCGTGAGGTATACGGGAGCCGGTCGTAGGCACCGGGCTTGATCGCCTCGACAGCCGCACGGGCGTCGAAGTAGTCAAGGTCGGTACCTGGAAGGTTCTTGCGATAATTCTGGTTCATGGGCTCAGGACTCAATCACGGTGGGGTCCTGCAGGAGCGGCGGTTCGGCGCTCCTGCAGGAGACGGCGTAACGCCGTCGAGGCTCAGCGTTGCTCGATTGGCACGAACTTGCGCTGCTCTACGCCGGTGTATTCGGCGCTCGGTCTGATGATGCGATTGTTGGCACGCTGCTCGAACACGTGCGCCGCCCAGCCGGTCAGGCGCGAGCAGACAAAGATCGGGGTGAACAGCTTGGTCGGGATGCCCATGAAGTGGTACGCCGAGGCATGGTAGAAGTCGGCGTTGGGGAACAGTTTCTTCTGCTCCCACATGGTCTGGTCGATGGCTTCGGACACCGGGTACAGCACGGTATCGCCCGCCTCGTCGGCCAGCTGCTTCGACCACCCCTTGATCACCTCGTTGCGCGGGTCGGACTCTTTGTAGATGGCATGGCCGAAGCCCATGATCTTGTCCTTGCGCTCAAGCATCCTGAGCAGTTCGGCCACCGCTTCCTGAGGACTGCCGAAGCGCTCGATCAGCTCCATCGCCGCTTCATTGGCGCCGCCGTGCAACGGGCCGCGCAGGGTACCGATGGCCGCAGTGACGCAGGAGAACAGGTCGGACAGGGTCGAGGCGCAGACACGGGCGGTGAAGGTCGAGGCGTTGAATTCGTGCTCGGCGTAGAGGATCAGCGAGACGTTCATCACCTTGACGTGCAGGGCGGAGGGCTTCTTGCCATGCAACAGGTGCAGGAAGTGCCCGCCAAGGGTGGGCTCGTCGCTGGTGCAGGCAATGCGCACGCCGTGATGGCTGAAGCGGTACCAGTAGCACATGATCGCCGGGAACACGGCCAACAGGCGGTCGGTCTTTTCCCGCTGCAACTCGAAGGTGTGCTCGGGCTCCAGGGTGCCGAGCACCGAGCAGCCGGTGCGCATCACGTCCATCGGATGGGCAGTGGCGGGGATGCGCTCGAGCACTTCCTTCAGCGCCTGGGGCAGGTCGCGCTGCGCCTTGAGGCGGGTCTTGTACTCGTCCAGCTCGGCCTGGCCTGGCAGTTCGCCGTAGAGCAGCAGGTAGGCGACTTCCTCGAATTCGGCGTGGGCAGCGAGCTCGCGCACGTCATAGCCACGGTAGGTCAGGCCGGCGCCGGCCTGACCTACCGTCGAGAGTGCGGTCTGTCCTGCGACCTGTCCTCGCAGGCCTGCGCCGCTGAGTTGTTTTGCTTCGGCCATGGTGGTTCTCCATTTTTTAAATTGTTATGAGATGTTCTTGGCTAATCGGGGGTGTCGGTCAGGGCACCGACACCCTCAACCCTTCTTCTGCGCAAACAGCGCATCCAGGCTCTGCTCGAACGCGTGATAACCGATGGCGTCGTACAGCTCCATCCGCGTCTGCATGGTGTCGACCACGTTCTTCTGCGTGCCATCGCGGCGCAGCGCGGCGTACACGTTTTCGGCTGCCTTGTTCATGGCACGGAATGCCGACAGCGGGTACAGCGCCAGTGACACCCCGGCCGAGGCCAGCTCTTCGGTGGTGTACAACGGCGTGGCGCCAAACTCGGTGATGTTGGCCAGGATCGGCGCGCGCACGCGGTCGGCGAAGGTCTGGTACATGGACAGCTCGGTGATCGCCTCGGGGAAGATCATGTCCGCACCGGCCTCGATGCAGGCAGCAGCGCGGTCCAGGGCGGCATTGAGACCTTCCACGGCCAGGGCATCGGTACGCGCCATGATCACAAAGCTGTCGTCGAGCCGGGCATCGACGGCGGCCTTGATGCGGTCGACCATTTCCTGCTGGCTGACGATCTCCTTGTTGGGACGATGGCCGCAGCGCTTGGCGCCGACCTGATCCTCGATATGAATCGCCGCGGCACCGAACTTGTTCATCGAGCGCACGGTACGCGCCACATTGAAGGCCGAGGCGCCAAAACCGGTGTCGACATCCACCAGCAGCGGCAGGTCGCACACATCAGTGATGCGCCGCACATCGGTCAGGACGTCATCCAGGCCGGTGATGCCCAGGTCCGGCAGGCCCAGGGACCCCGCCGCCACCCCACCGCCCGACAGGTAGATGGCCTTGAAGCCTGCGCGCTTGGCAAGCAGGGCGTGGTTGGCGTTGATCGCCCCGACCACCTGCAACGGATGCTCGGCGGCGACTGCGTCTCGAAAGCGCTGGCCGGGACTGCTTTTCTGGGTCATGACTCACCTCGGGCTGTTGTTGTTGGCGTCCTGATAATGACGCTCGATATTGCGCTTGGACGCGCCGATGTGCCGGCGCATCAGGAGTTCAGCCAGTTCGCCGTCACGTTCGGCGATGGCATCGAGAATCCGGTGGTGCTCGGCGAATGCCTGGCGTGGCCGGTTGGGCGTGGCCGAGAACTGGATGCGATACATGCGCACCAGCTGGTACAGCTCGCCGCAGAGCATCTGCACAAGGGTGCGGTTGCCACTGCCCTGGATGATCCTGTAATGGAAGTCGAAGTCGCCTTCCTGCTGGTAGTAGCCGATGCCGGCCTGGAAGCGGGCATCCTGCTCATGGGTCTCCAGCACCCGACGCAGCTCATCGATCTCGGCCACGCTCATGCGCTCGGCGGCCAGACGGCAGGCCATCCCTTCGAGCGACTCGCGGATTTCGTAGAGCTCGATCAACTCGGCGTGGCTCAGCGACACGACGCGCGCTCCGACATGCGGTATCCGCACCAGCAGGCGCTGGCCCTCCAGGCGATGGATGGCCTCGCGCAGCGGGCCCCGGCTGATGCCGTAGGTGCGCGCCAGCTCTGGCTCGGAGATCTTGCTGCCCGGTGCGATCTCGCCTTTGACGATGGCCGACTGGATACGCCTGAAGACGTTTTCGGACAGGGTCTCGGTTTCGTCGTGTCCGGAGAGGACGGCATGAGTTGCTTCCGACATATTGTCGACACCTTGATGATCAATGGCGTGAAAACTAGCCTTAATGGAGGACTAAGTCAAAGACAACTTCGGTATTGTCGACAATCGTCTAATGACGAACTTATCCACCGCCAGTGCTGTCAGATTGCGACCCGCTGGCGTCAATACCTCATCGTGATAGAATGCCGCGCCTCCTACGGAGTATGGATAGTGTGTCTGCCGAGAGTTTCATACTGTCGACAGATCAACGAGGAGCTTGCGCAGTACTGCCCAGTCGCCTTGCCACGAACACCGCACAGCACCGCGCCAGGATTATGAGACTCACACCCCTTCTACTGCTGTTTTGCCTTTCCTTGCTGCCGGCCATTGGCCAGGCGGTGGAGAAGACCGTGTACGGTCTCAACGAATATGCCCGCCTGGCTGATCTGGACCTCGAAGTCGCCGCCAAGCTCGACACCGGCGCCAAGACCGCCTCGCTCAGTGCCCGCGACATCAAGCGCTTCAAGCGCAATGGCGAGAGCTGGGTACGCTTCTACCTGGCGATTGACGCCGCCCACTCGCATCCGATAGAACGACCCCTGGCCCGCGTGAGCAAGATCAAGCGACGCGCCGGTGACTTCAACCCGGACGAGGGCAAGGCCTACACTGCCCGGCCCGTGATCGAACTGAACATCTGCATGGGCCGCAACCTGCGCACCATCGAAGTCAACCTCACCGACCGCAGCGCGTTCCAGTTCCCGCTGCTGGTCGGTTCAGAGGCGCTCAAGCACTTCGATGCCCTGGTCGACCCAAGCCTTAAATACGCGGCCGGCAAACCTGCCTGTGCCACTGACGCTCACACCGCAGAGTAGATCCGATGCGCTCTCTTACCCTCCATCTGAAAGTCCTGATCACCGTACTGGTGTTGCTGGGCGTAATGGTCACGGCCTATCAGATCTTCTTCCTCGGCATCCCGGTGACCGAGGACGAGACCGACGACCTGTGGAACATCGACGCCAAGGTCGAGTTCGTCGCCAGCTCCAAGGATCCGGTCAAGATCCAGATGTTCGTGCCGCCACTGAACCGCGACTACGTCAGCCTCAACGAGAGCTTCATCTCCAATAACTACGGCGTGAGCGTCAACCGTGCCGACGGCAACCGCAAGGTGACCTGGTCGGCCCGTCGCGCCAGTGGCAACCAGACTCTCTACTACCGCCTGGTCCTGACCAAGCGCTACAGCACCGAGAAAGCCACGGTCAAAGGCCCGACCTTCCGTGACAGCCTGGCCGTCGAGGGGCCCGAGAAGATCGCCGCCGAGGCCCTGATGGCGCCTATCCGCCAGCACTCGGCCGATGTCGAGACTTTTGTCGGCGAGACCATCAAGCGGGTCAACAACCTCAACGACGACAACGTCAAGCTGCTGCTGGCCGGCGACACTTCGGCCCTGAACAAGGCCAAGGTCATCGACCTGCTGCTGTCCATCGCCCACGTGCCGATGGAAAAGGTCCACACCATCCGCCTGGTGGCCGACGTACCGCAGACGCCTGAACTGTGGCTGCGCAGCTTCAATGGCAACGACTGGCTCTACTTCAACCCGGATACCGGCGAACAAGGCCTGCCCAATGACCGCCTGCTGTGGTGGACGGGCGATGACAACCTGATCACTGTCGATGGCGGCAAGAAAGCCAACGTCACTTTCAGCATGAACAACAGCGAGATGAACGCCATCCGCCTGGCCAAGCTGACCGACGAGAATACCGACGCCGACTTCCTCGAATACTCGCTGTACGGCCTGCCGCTGCAAACACAGCAGACGTTCATGATCATGGTGATGATCCCGATCGGCGTACTGGTGATCCTGGTGCTGCGCAACCTGATCGGCCTGCAGACCCTGGGTACCTTTACCCCGGTGCTGATCGCCCTCGCCTTCCGCGAGACCCAGCTGGGCTTCGGCATCATCCTGTTCACGGTGATCACGGCCCTGGGCCTGTCCTTGCGATCGTATCTCGAGCACCTCAAGCTGCAGATGCTGCCGCGCCTGTCGGTGGTACTGACCTTCGTGGTGGTGCTGATCGCGGCCATCAGTCTGTTCAGCCACAAGCTCGGACTCGAGCGCGGGCTGTCGGTTGCGCTGTTCCCGATGGTGATTCTGACCATGACCATCGAGCGCCTGTCGATCACCTGGGAAGAGCGTGGCGGTGGCCATGCCATGAAGGTGGCTGTCGGCACCCTGTTCGCCGCGTCGGTGGCGCACCTGCTGATGATGGTGCCGGAGCTGGTGTATTTCGTCTTCACCTTCCCTGCAGTGCTGCTGGTTCTGGTGGGCTTCATGCTGGCGATGGGACGCTACCGCGGCTACCGCCTCACCGAGCTCGTACGCTTCAAGGCTTTCCTGAAGGCTGACGCCTGATGTTTGGCCTTATCAAGACCTGGAAAGCCCTGGAAGCGCGGGGCATCATGGGTATCAACCGGCGCAATGCGGACTACGTCCTCAAGTACAACAAGCGCAACCTGTACCCGATCGTAGACGACAAGATCATCACCAAGGAGCGTGCGCTCGCGGCCGGCATCCATGTGCCGGAAATGTACGGAGTGATCTCCACCGAGAAGGAAATCGACAAGCTCGACGAGATCATCGGCGGGCGCAGCGACTTCGTCATCAAGCCAGCGCAAGGCGCTGGCGGTGACGGCATCCTGGTGATCGCCGACCGGTTCGAGAGCCGCTACCGGACAGTGTCGGGCAAGATCATCAGCCACGAGGAGATCGAGCACCAGGTGTCGAGCATCCTCACCGGGCTGTATTCGCTTGGCGGGCACCGCGACCGCGCGCTGATCGAGTACCGGGTCACCCCGGACCAGATCTTCAAGAGCATCAGCTACGAAGGCGTGCCCGATATCCGCATCATCGTGCTGATGGGCTACCCGGTGATGGCCATGCTGCGCCTGCCGACGCGCCAGTCCGGCGGCAAGGCCAACCTGCACCAGGGCGCCATCGGCGTGGGCGTGGACCTGGCCACCGGCGTGACCCTGCGCGGCACCTGGCTGAACAACATCATCAGCAAGCACCCGGACACCACCAATGCGGTGGACGGTGTGCAACTGCCCAACTGGGACGGCTTCATGAAGCTGGCCGCAGGCTGCTACGAGCTCTGCGGGCTGGGCTACATCGGCGTCGACATGGTGCTGGACCAGGACAAGGGCCCGCTGATTCTCGAGCTCAACGCCCGCCCCGGCCTGAACATCCAGATCGCCAACGACTGCGGCCTGACCCAGCGCACACACGCCATCGAGGCGCATATCGAGGCGCTGGCCAAGGACGGCGTAACGGAAGATGCCGAGCAGCGCGTACGGGTCGCCCAAGGCCTGTTCGGTCACGTGCCCGGCCTCTGATCCGGCCATGGACCCGCGCACGCCTGGTGGCAGGCGCGGGTTCAGGGGCTGAATGTCGCGCTCGATGCTAGGAGCGCGGCACGCGGCAGACTACAATCGCCTCCTCTCCCATTGCCGTCCATTCGCATGCCGACCTGTACGCTCCACCCCCTGCCCTATCAGCCCGACCCTGCCGTCTGCTTTGCCCGCCTGCGCCATGCGCCCGGCGCCGTGCTGCTCGACAGTGCCCGCCCGGGCGCCGAACGCGGGCGCTTCGACCTGCTCAGCGCCTGGCCGTTGCAGCATCTGCAGGCCGCAGCGGATGAAAGCGGACTGGCTTACCTGCAGCGCCTGCGCGAGAGCCTGGCGCAGCTGGGTGAGGCGCAAATGCCTGATGGCGTCGAGCTGCCATTTGCTGGCGGACTGATCGGCTACCTGAGCTATGACTTTGGGCGGCGCCTGGAACAGCTGCCGAGCCTTGCCACCGATGACCTGGGGCTGGCGGATGCGCAATTGGGGCTGTACGCGTGGGCACTGGCCAGCGACCACCTGATGCGAACCACGCAACTGGTGTTCCATCCAAGCCTCGATGAGGCCGAGCGGCAACGGCTGATAGCGTTGTTCGAAGCACCGCCATCGGCGCAGACCACGCACTTCAAGCTGCTTTCCCCCATGCGTGGAGACCTGGATGCGGGTGAGTACCAACGCGCCTTCGACCGGGTACAGCACTACATCCAGGCGGGCGACTGCTACCAGATCAACCTGACCCAGCGTTTTCGCGCCCCCTGCCAGGGCGACCCGTGGCATGCCTACCAGGCACTGCGCCGTGCCTGTCCGACACCGTTCTCCGGCTTCCAGCTGCTGGCCGACGGCAGTGCGTTGCTGAGCTTTTCGCCAGAGCGCTTCATTCGTGTCAGCCAGGGCCAGGTCGAAACCCGGCCGATCAAGGGTACCCGCCCCCGCGCTGCGGACCCTGCCGAAGACGCACGCAACGCCGCCGAGCTGCTGGACAGCCGCAAGGACCGCTCGGAAAACCTGATGATCGTCGATCTGCTGCGCAATGACCTGGGCCGCACCTGCGAGATCGGCTCGGTGAAAGTGCCGGAGCTGTTCAGCCTTGAGAGCTATCCAAACGTGCACCACCTGGTCAGCAGCGTCACCGGGCGCCTGGCCGCCGGCAAGGACGCACTGGACCTGATTGGCGGCAGCTTCCCGGGCGGCTCGATCACCGGCGCACCGAAGATTCGAGCCATGCAGATCATCGACGAACTGGAACCCACGCGCCGCGCGCTGTACTGCGGATCGCTGCTGTACGTGGACGTGCGCGGCGAAATGGACAGCTCCATCGCCATCCGCAGCCTGCTGGTCAAGGACGGCCAGGTCAGCTGCTGGGGCGGCGGAGCGGTCGTGGCCGATTCTCAGTGGCAGGCAGAGTATGAAGAGTCGATCGCCAAGGTGCGTGTGTTGATGGAAACGCTGCAGGGTTTGTAGGCGAGGCAGGCCTGTGCGCCAATATTTGGTAATATCTGTTCATTACGAGCGCCAAGCGCCACATAAATGTATGGAAGCCGCCTGATGAGCCAACCGTTCGACGTCGCCGCCCTGGCCGCGACGTATGCCAGCAAGTCCCCGCAAGACATCCTCAAGCTCGCCTTCGAGCATTTCGGCGACGACCTGTGGATTTCCTTCAGTGGCGCCGAAGACGTGGTGCTGGTGGACATGGCCTGGAAGCTGAACAAGCAGGTCAAGGTGTTCAGCCTGGACACCGGCCGCCTGCATCCGGAAACCTACCGCTTCATCGATCAAGTCCGTGAGCAGTACAACCTGCCGATCGAGATCCTAAGCCCTGACCGCAGCAAGCTGGACCCTTTCGTCAAGGAAAAGGGCCTGTTCAGCTTCTACAAGGATGGGCATGGCGAGTGCTGCGGGATCCGCAAGATCGAGCCGTTGCGGCGCAAGCTGAGTACCGTCAGCGCCTGGGCCACCGGCCAGCGCCGCGACCAGAGCCCGGGTACCCGCAGCCAGGTGCCGGCGCTTGAAATCGACGCTGCCTTCTCCACACCGGAGCGCCCGCTGTACAAGTTCAACCCTCTGGCCCAGATGACCAGCGCTGAAGTCTGGGGCTATATCCGCATGCTCGAGTTGCCGTACAACAGCCTGCACGAACGCGGCTTCATCAGCATCGGCTGCGAGCCGTGCACCCGGCCGGTCCTGCCCAACCAGCACGAGCGCGAAGGCCGTTGGTGGTGGGAAGAGTCCACGCAGAAGGAATGTGGGCTGCATGCTGGGAATTTGATCAGCAAGGCTTGAGCCTTGCAGGGCTCTTGGGATCGAGCGACTCGTGCGCTTGGGCCTTGTGGCGCCGCATAAATCGAGCGCCGTGCGCTTGGGGCCTTGTGGCGTTGCGCAAATCGAGCGCCGCCCGCGCGGCGCTCGATCTCATGGGCGTTGCAAGACTCAAGTCATGCCAATCAATCAATGCACCGGCAACTCAACCCCCGCGAACAGCTCTTCAAGCTCTTGCTTGTTGTGACACTGGATCGCCTTGGCCATGACTTCGCGGGTCAGGTGCGGCGCGAACTTCTCGATGAAGTCGCACATGAAGCCGCGCAGGAAGGTGCCACGCCGGAAGCCGATCTTGGTGATGCTAGGCTCGAACAACTCGCTGGCATCCAGGGCAACCAGGTCGCTGTCGAGCTTGGCGTCGACCGCCATGCCGGCAACGATGCCCACGCCCAGGCCCAGGCGCACGTAAGTCTTGATGACGTCGGCGTCGGCGGCGGTGAAGACCACCTTCGGGGTCAGGCCGCGGTGGTTGAACGCCTCGTCCAGCTTGGAGCGGCCAGTGAAGCCGAACACGTAGGTGACGATCGGATACTCGGCCACGGCCTCGAGGGTAAGCTTGGGCAACTTGGCCAGCGGGTGGTTCTGGGGTACCACGACGCAGCGGTTCCACTTGTAGCACGGCATCATGATCAGGTCGCCGAACAGCTCCAGCGCTTCGGTGGCGATGGCAAAATCGACGGTGCCGTCGGCAGCCATCTCGGCAATCTGCATGGGCGAACCCTGGTGCATGTGCAAGGCGACTTCGGGGTACTGCTTGATGAAGCCACTGATCACCGGCGGCAGCGCGTAGCGTGCCTGGGTGTGGGTAGTGGCGATCGACAGGGTGCCCTTCTTCTCGTTTGAGAACTCTTGTGCGATCTGCTTGATGCTCTCGACCTTGCGCAGGATCTCTCCCGCAGTGGTGATGATGCGCTCACCGGCTGGGGTGACGCGGGTCAGGTGCTTGCCGCTACGGGCAAAGACTTCGACGCCCAACTCGTCCTCGAGCAGGCGGATCTGCTTGCTGATCCCAGGTTGCGAGGTGTAGAGGCTCTGCGCCGTGGCAGAAACGTTGAGGTCATGGTGCGCTACCTCCCAGATGTAGCGCAGTTGTTGAAGCTTCATAGGTATCCCTCAAATCAGCTGGGTGTCACCGGCGGCAGCGACGCATTTATAACTATATTAGTGGTTTGAAGAATAAATCTAGAACAATTTCGTCAAACGGGCGTTAGAAGTGGCGGGGCGCCACCTCACTCTTTTCTTCGCCCCAGATGCTGCGCCAAGGGCACCATATAGATAGGTACCGGTGACAGTTGCAGCAAACGCACCGCCGTGCGCCCCAGCGGAACCTCGGCGCCCGCGCCCTGGCAGTGGCTGCCAAAGATCAACAGGTCGACATCCAGGCGCTGTGCCTGCTCAAGAATCACCGACGCCGGATCACCCTGGCGCACCCGTACCGCCTTGATCAATGCAAGGTCTGCTTCCTCGCCCAGCTCATCGCGAAAATTGGCCAGCACCCGCTGCTCGATATTGGCCATGACCGTGTTGACGCCTTGGCTGTGCAACTGGTCCAGGGTGCGCTCGTCGAGATAGCTTTGCAGGAGGGATTCGGCGAACTGCCCCATGGGTTCTACGGCGTGAATCACGTACAGCTCTGCACCAAAGGTTCTCGCCATCACCAACGCATGCTGCATCACGAATGGCGCATACACACCGAGGTCGGTGGCGTACAACATGGATCGGATCATTCGCCCTCCTCGACTGCCACTGCGGCAGAGCAAGTTTGAGCTTAGCAGCGCCATGGGCGCTCGACTTGCCGTCTGGCGTGCTGGTGCGCCAGTGTACAAGTGCTGATTTCCGGAGAGCTTGTCGATCGGACGCCACCTGCGCAGAGCGCATGCTTTCAGTCTTGTGGCGTCCCCGTGAACGCGCTAAGGTTCCGCTCCCCGCTGCGTATATTCTTGCTGCTGGGCCGCACGGGGAATGCTGGCGGCCGGCACCCGTGACCTGACGAGTAAACGATGGCTGATTTACCGATCGACGACCTGAACGTTGCCTCCAACGAGACCCTGATCACCCCCGATCAGCTCAAGAAGGAGATCCCTCTCAGCGCCAAAGCCCTGCAGACCGTGACTGCCGGCCGCGAAGTGGTGCGCAATATCCTCGACGGCAAGGACCATCGCCTGTTCGTGGTGGTCGGCCCCTGCTCGATCCATGACCTCAAGGCCGCTCACGAATATGCTGAGCGCCTCAAGGTGCTCGCAGCCGAAGTCTCCGACACCCTCTACCTGGTGATGCGCGTGTACTTCGAGAAGCCGCGCACCACCGTTGGCTGGAAAGGCCTGATCAACGACCCGTACCTGGACGACTCATTCAAGATCCAGGACGGCCTGCACATCGGTCGCCAATTGCTGCTGGATCTGGCTGAAAAGGGCCTGCCGACCGCGACCGAAGCGCTCGACCCGATCTCGCCGCAGTACCTGCAGGACCTGATCAGCTGGTCGGCGATCGGCGCCCGTACCACCGAATCCCAGACCCACCGCGAGATGGCCTCGGGCCTGTCCTCGGCGGTAGGCTTCAAGAATGGCACCGACGGCGGCCTGACCGTGGCGATCAACGCCCTGCAGTCGGTGTCCAGCCCGCACCGTTTCCTGGGTATCAACCAGGAAGGTGGCGTGTCGATCGTCACCACCAAGGGCAACGCCTACGGCCATGTGGTACTGCGCGGTGGCAACGGCAAGCCGAACTATGACTCGGTCAGCGTCGCGCTGTGCGAGCAGGCCCTGAACAAGGCGAAGATCAAGCCGAACATCATGGTCGACTGCAGCCACGCCAACTCCAACAAGGACCCGGCCCTGCAGCCGCTGGTGATGGAGAACGTCGCCAACCAGATTCTCGAAGGCAACCAGTCGATCATCGGCCTGATGGTCGAGAGCCACCTGAACTGGGGCTGCCAGGCCATCCCCAAGAACCTGGACGAATTGCAGTACGGCGTTTCGGTCACCGACGCCTGCATCGACTGGAGCGCCACCGAAAACACCCTGCGAAGCATGCACGCCAAGCTCAAGGACGTACTGCCCAAGCGCCAGCGCGCCTGATCGAGCCGCAAAAAAAACGCCGGGCACTTGCCCGGCGTTCTGGTGTGAGGCTGCGATCAGGCCTTTTTCGAATGGCGCTGCTGACGCTCCATGTAACGCTCGACGTAGGAGCATGACGGGATCACGGTGTAGCCCATCTGCTCTGCATACTCCAGCGCCTTCTCGGTAAGCGCCGCCGCAATGCCCCGCCCGCGCAACGCGTTGGGGACGAAGGTGCGGTAGATATCGAGCGTCTGCTTGCCCAGGTCCATGTAGGTCAGGTAGGCACGATGACCGCCCACATGGGTCTCGAACTGATGACCGGCCTGGTCATGGTGGATGGTCAACGCTTCGCTCATCACTACTCCTCGCAGGCCTGATCTGCAGACCTTTACCTTACCGATGTTGATCCGGCGCAGGAACGTTCACGTCACCTGTTGCCCGTTGGACCGTCCCGCACACCCCTTTGTTCTGCAATGTGCGGCATCTTCGAATAGTAGGCGCCTCAAGCGGAAATGCTCAAGGTGCAAATTCGCAAAAAATACGATAATGGCAACGCGCCCTGCCCGCCGACTAGACTATCTACAGTTGTGGGATGTTGTAGCAACAAGACGACGGCCGACACTTAAAGTCACCTTTAGTTCAGCAAAAAGGCACTTGCGACAAGCGCTTGCAACCCCTGTGTCGGGTACATCACGGTTTTGCTACAAACCCCGACGCTCGCGTGTTCCAGCGAGATTTTTTTTGCAGTTCTTGCGCTCTGTCAGTTTACTTACTACAAGTAATGGGTACTATGTACGCCGGCCACTTTCTCTTTTCCGAGAGATGGCTATTTAATAGATTAGAAAGTCCTTGAAGGGGAACACGATGAACAACGTTCTGAAATTCTCTGCTCTGGCTCTGGCCGCAGTTCTGGCTACCGGTTGCAGCAGCGTATCCAAAGAAACCGAAGCTCGTCTGACTGCTACCGAAGACGCAGCAGCTCGCGCCCAAGCTCGTGCCGATGAAGCCTATCGCAAGGCTGACGACGCTATGGCTGCAGCTCAAAAGGCTCAGCAGACTGCTGACGAAGCCAACGAGCGCGCTCTGCGCATGCTGGACAAAGCCAGCCGCAAGTAATGGTCCCTCGGGATTGTTGAGAAGCCGACCCACTTGTGGGTCGGCTTTTTTGTGCCCGCCGTGAAGTCCCGCGGCACAAACAACGAGGCCTGCGCGAAGCAGGCCCCAGGTAACAGCATCGCGCTTACTGCAGTTCGGGCGGAATGCTCGACACCATCGGCGCGGAGCCAGCCTGCTCGATCGGCACAGCGATCTCGACCGGCATGCCATCCTCGGCCGCCACCACGTCACGGACCATGTCCCAGTTCATGCGCAGGCTGTTGGCCAGCTCTTCACGCTTGAGCAGGGCGTTGATGACCGCCGTATGCTTGTCGACTACCGAAGGATCACCCTGATCGTTCAGCGGTGTATGCGCTTCCAGATAGACCTTTCCACCACTGACGCCGAACTTGTACGGCTCATTGATGATGCGCACCGCAGTACCCACCGGGACCATCGTCGACAGCTGGAGTACATTGTTGTTGAACATGCGGAAGCAGCCATGGCTGGTACGCATGCCAATGCCGAACTTCTTGTTCGAGCCGTGTATCAGGTATCCCGGCACGCCCAGGGTGAACTTGAACGGGCCCAGCGGGTTGTCGGGACCGGCAGGTACCACCGCCGGCAGGATGTCGCCGTCGGCAGCATGCTCGGCGCGGATCGAGGCTGGCGGTGTCCAGGTCGGGTTCGGGGTCTTGGCGGTGATCTTGGTGTTGGCGATGGGCGAGCCCCATCCTTCACGGCCGATGCCCAGCGGGAAGGTGTGGACGACGTTCTCCCCCTTGGGGAAGTAGTACAAGCGATACTCGGCCAGGTTGATCACGATGCCTTCGCGCGGTCCTGGAGGCAGGACGAAGCGGGTCGGCAGGATGATCTCGGTCCCCGCGCCCGGCAACCAGGGATCGACACCGGGGTTGGCGGCGATCATCTCCAGGTAGCCCAGATCGTTGGCAGTGCCGATGTCGGCGAAGGTATCTTCGTATTTGGCCTTGATCACCTGGACCTGACCGACGACGTCTTCGCCGGGGGGTGGCAGGGGCAACTCCAGCGCAGCGGCGGGGCCGGCTGCCAGCAGGGTAGCCAGGGACAGGCAGCGGGTGACGGCGGGAAAGCGCGGCAACATCCGGGAAATCCTTCGCAAGTTCAGGTAAGTCAGGACGGCAATTGTACACCGGCCCCCTCCCCCAGCGGGAGACAACGGGCCTGTACCTGCACTACAGATGATGAAAGGCGCTCAGAGTTCCGGCCAGATCGGGCGAGTACCGCGCCGTTGCGCCTCGAGAATCGCACGGCACAGAGAGCACAGGCGGCTGTCGCGGTAGACCGTGCGCTCCACCATCGACCAGCGCGGCTGCGCGGGCAGCAGGCCGCCACAGAGCGTCCGGTCGGCGGCACCGCCCAGTTCGAGCTGACGGGTCACAAGATGAACGCGGCTTTCCTGGCAAGCGAACAGGTCGAGCTGTTCATCAGGCTCGATCAATTGATAGGCATACAGGGACCAGGCGGGACGCGGCATCGGGGGCTCCAGATCGGGGGCGCAACCTTAGCCGAAACCGGGTCCCGATTAAAGCGTCAGAGCAAGGGTTTTATCGCTGGCCAGGCATTTTCCAGCAACTGCCCCTGGGCGCCCTGCGCGGGATGGATGCCATCGGCCTGCATCAACTCCGGCACACCGCCCACGCCCTCGAGAAAGAACGGCACCAGTGGCACCTGTTTTTCGCTCGCCAGGGTTTCATACACCTGGGCAAAGGCCGTGGTATAGCGAACGCCGTAATTGGGCGGCAAGCGCATTCCGAGCAACAGCACCTTGGCACCCGCTGCGCGGGAGCGATCGATCATCGATGCAAGATTTTGTTGCAATTGCTGTGGTGGCTGCCCCCGCAGTCCATCATTGCCACCCAGCTCCAGCACCACCACCTCGGGCTTGTGCTCTGCAAGCAGCGCCGCTAGCCGCGCCTGACCGCCTGCGCTGGTGTCGCCACTGATAGAGGCATTGACCACCTTGTCGTCAAAACCTTCGTCCCGCAGCCGTTGCTGCAGCAAGGTTACCCAGCCTTGACGGGTATCCAGGCCAAAACCGGCGCTGATACTATCCCCCACGATCAGCAGCGTACCCGCTGCCGCGCTCTGGCTCAGGCAATACAGGGCCAGACCGGCACTCAACCACCACATTCGCATCGGATTCTCCATGGGCCCAAGCATTCTCGTTGCGCAGAACCTTAGCAAAGTGGTCCCCAGCGCGGAAGGCGACCTCACCATCCTCCATCAACTTTCGCTGTCGCTGGAGAAGGGCGACAGCCTGGCCATCGTCGGCGCGTCGGGTTCGGGCAAATCGACCCTACTCGGCTTGCTCGCCGGGCTCGACCGGCCCAGCGCCGGCAGCGTCATCCTCGCCGGGCAAGACCTCGGGCCGCTGGATGAAGACCAGCGCGCGCGCGTTCGCGCCGAACATGTCGGCTTCGTGTTCCAGTCTTTCCAGTTGCTCGACAGCTTGAACGCCCTGGAGAACGTGATGCTGCCGCTGGAGCTCGATGGCCGGCGCGATGCCCGCGAGCAGGCCCGCAACCTGCTCGAACGCGTAGGCCTGGGCCAGCGCCTGAGCCACTCGCCGCGCCAGTTGTCAGGGGGCGAACAGCAGCGCGTGGCCATCGCCCGCGCCTTTGCGGCGCAACCGGCGGTACTTTTTGCCGATGAGCCGACCGGCAATCTCGACAGTCATACCGGCGAACGCATCAGTGACCTGCTGTTCGAGCTCAACCAGGAGCGTGGCACCACCCTGGTACTGGTCACCCACGACGAACGACTGGCCCACCGCTGCCGCCGCCTGATCCGCCTGGATGCCGGCCACCTGGTTACCCCCCTGGAGCCCTGATGACGCGATTGCCGTTTACCCGCCTGTGCAGCCTCGCACTGCGCCAACTGCTGCGCGACCTGCGCGCCAGTGAAGTGCGCGTGCTGTTCTTCGCCTTGCTGGTGGCGGTGGCCGCCAGCACCGCCATCGGCTATTTCGGTACGCGCCTCAACGGCGCCATGCAGTTGCGCGCGAGCGAGTTCCTGGGTGCCGACCTGGTGCTGCAAGGCAGTTCGCCAGCCCAGGCCCAGCAGATCAGTGCCGGTACCGCGCTGGGTCTGCGACACGCCCGCGTGGTGGAGTTCTCGAGCGTGGTGGCCACCGATGAGGGCATTGCACTCTCGAGCATCAAGGCCGCGGACAGCGCCTATCCCCTGCGCGGCCAGGTACGCAGCGCCCCTGCGCCTTACGGCGAAGAAATCCCGGGCGGCGGTCCGGCACCCGGCGAGACCTGGGTCGAGCCGCGCTTGCTGGCCGCCCTCGGCCTGCAGATCGGCGACAGCATCGATGTGGGGATGAAATCCCTGCGCATGAGCCGGGTGCTGACCTACGAGCCAGACCGGGCCGGCAACTTCTACAGCCTGACGCCCCGGGTCCTGATCAACCTGGCTGACCTCGAGGCCACTGGCGTGGTACAGCCCGGCAGCCGGGTCACCTACCGCGACCTGTGGCGCGGCGATGTCGAGGCGCTTGCCCAGTACCGCCAGGCGGTCGAGAAAGACCTGGCCGCCAACCAGCGCCTGCGTGACACCCGCGACGGCAACCGGCAGATCGGCGGTGCCTTGGGCAAGGCCGAGCGCTACCTGAACATGGCCAGCCTGGTCGCGGTGCTGCTGGCCGGGGTGGCCGTGGCCCTTTCAGCCAGCCGCTACGCCGCCCGGCGGCTGGACGCCAGTGCCTTGCTGCGCTGCCTGGGCCTGTCCCGGCGCCAGGCGTTGGCGCTGTTCAGCCTGCAACTGGCCGCGCTCGGTGGCGTGGCCGCACTGATCGGCGCCCTGATCGGGTGGCTGGCACAGCTGGGCCTGTTCCAATTGCTGCACGGCTTGATGCCCAGTGTCGTACCGCCAGGCGGTATCGCGCCGGCATTGGCCGGGATTGGTACGGGTCTCGTGGCCCTGGCCGGTTTCGCCCTGCCGCCGCTGGCCGCGCTGGGCAGGGTGCCGCCACTGCGCGTACTGCGCCGCGACCTGCTGCCGGTTCCGCCCAGCAGCTGGCTGGTCTATGGCGCCGCGCTGCTGGCCCTGGGCCTGATCATGTGGCGCTTGAGCCTGGACCTGCTGCTGACCTTCGCTCTTCTCGGGGGCGGACTGATCGCCGCGGTGGTACTGGGCGGCCTGCTGCTGCTCGGCCTGCGCAGCCTGCGCCGGCTGCTGGCAGGCTCCCCCCTCGCCTGGCGCCTGGGCCTGGGCCAACTGCTGCGCCATCCACTGGCCGCCGCTGGCCAGGCCCTGGCGTTCGGTCTGATCCTGCTGGCCATGGCCCTGGTCGCCCTGCTGCGGGCCGAGCTGCTGGACACCTGGCAAGACCAGTTGCCCAAGGATGCGCCGAACCATTTCGCCCTCAACATCCTGCCCGACGATCGCGAGCCCTTCGCCCAGCACCTGGCGCAGATCCACGCCAACGCGGCTCCGCTGTACCCGGTGATTCCAGGACGCCTGACCCACATCAATGGCGAACCGGTCCGCGAACTGGTGAGCAAGGAGTCGACCGGCGAGCGCGCCGTGCAGCGCGACCTCAGCCTTACCTGGGCCGCCGAACTGCCCGAGGGCAACGCACTGGAGGCCGGCAACTGGTGGCAATCGACGCCGATCGAGGATCAGCTTCCCGGCGTGTCGGTCGAGAGCGAGCTGGCCACCAGCCTCAAGCTGGCCCTGGGCGATACCCTGACCTTCGACATCGGCGGACAGGAGCGCCAGGCCCAGGTCACCAGCCTGCGCTCGGTGCACTGGGACAGCTTCCAGCCCAACTTCTACATGATCTTCCAGCCCGGCACGCTGCAGGGACTGCCCACGACCTACCTGACCAGCTTCTATCTGGGCGCCGGCCACGACCAGGAGATCGTCGCGCTGTCACGAGCCTTCCCGGCTGCGACCATCCTGCAGGTCGACGCCCTGCTGGCGCAGCTGCGCAGCATCCTGGCCCAGGTCACCCTGGCGGTCGAATATGTGCTGCTGTTCGTGCTGGCAGCGGGCCTGGCGGTGTTGTTCGCGGGCCTGCAGGCCACGCTGGACGAACGCATCCGCCAGGGTGCGCTGCTCCGCGCCCTGGGTGCCGGGCGGGCACTGCTGGTCAAGTCGCGGCGCATCGAGTTCGGCCTGCTGGGCGCCGCCAGCGGCCTGCTCGCCGCACTGGGATGCGAGCTGATCACCTGGGTGCTGTACCGCTACGCGTTCGCCCTGGAGTGGAGTCCGCACCCGTGGCTGCTGGTGCTGCCACTGATCGGGGCACTGCTGGTGGGCGGAGCCGGCGTCTACGGCACCCGCCGGGCACTCAACGCCAGCCCGCTGACGGTGTTGCGGGAGGGCTGAGGTACGGCAGACCCTAGGGCTGTGGGTAGGATATCCGGTTGATCCACCAGAGGTTTTCGCCAGCTGGGGTCTGCACCACGGCTTCGTCGCCCTCCTCTTTCTTGAGCAGGGCGCGAGCCATGGGCGAGTCGATGGAGATGTAGTCGTTGCGCCCGTAGATTTCGTCATAGCCGACAATCCGAAAGCGCTTCACCTCGCCCTCTTCATTCTCGATCTCGACCCAGGCGCCAAAGAACACCCGCCCCTCCTGCTCAGGCGAGTACTCCACCACCTTGACGTCTTCGAGGCGCTTGCGCAGGTAGCGCACGCGGCGGTCGATCTCTCGCAGCAGCTTCTTGTTGTACTGGTAGTCAGCGTTCTCGCTGCGGTCTCCCAGCGACGCCGCCCAGGCGACTTTCTGGGTGATCTCCGGACGATAGACGCGCCACAGATGGTCGAGCTCGGTCTTGAGCGCCAAGTGGCCTTCGGTGGTGATGATGTTGGTGCTCAACCTGCTGTCTCCTCAGCCTCAACGCAGCGTGATCAGGCCCTGGCGCGCGACACGGGTCAGTTGGCCAATCACGGCGGCGGCCTCGGCCGCTGCCGGGGACTGGATCACCGCAAGATCGAATCGATCATTGGCGTACTGGTCAAGGCGGGCGGCGTTGTCAGTGAACTGGATCAGAAAGGCCCGGGCCTGGCCCTTGCGGCGCGACCAGCCATCGAGATGGCGCAACAAGGTGGGCTGGTGCAGGCCGCCGAGCAGGATGCGCGGGGTGCGCGAGGACTGAGCGGCAGTCAGGGGGCTCAGGCAGACACTGGTACGTGGGCAACTCATGGGGGAATCTCCGCCTCGCAAATCCCGCTGGGCAGCGGTGGGAGGCGTCACCGAACCAGCGCTTTAGCGGTATTTCGGAGGGCCCCGAGGCCTATCCCGCGCCCCGCAAGTAGCTGTTTAAATCGGCGCAAGCAGCATCCTAGAGAAGGCGCGGGCGGACTGTCAACCAGACACGGGCAAAAACCGCACGCCTGCTACCTGCGCCTGGTCGTGCGCTCCAGCTTGCCGCGTTCGCGATTGAAGGCCAGGTAGTACTTGTTGACGCTGTTGACGTAGTTCACCGGCCCCATGCCGACCTGCTCCATGGCGATCCGCTCTGTCTGGAAGAACCATTGGTTGCTGTTCAGCCCGCGCCGCCGCGCTTCGGCGCGCATGGCCTGGACCCGCTCGGGACCAAGGTTGTAGGCCGCGAGAATGAACGCCATGCGCTCGCGCTCGTTGAGCTGGGGACTGGCGAAGAACTTGCGGCGGATCAGTGCCAGGTAGCGGGCGCTGGCCTGCACGTTGCCATCGACGTTGCCGGTATTGCTGACCCCGACCCGGCGCGCGGCGGCCGGGGTCATCTGCATCAGCCCATGGGCGCCGCCCATGCCCCGCGCCTTGGGGTTGAGCGTCGATTCCTTGTAGGCCAGCGCCGCCAGGTTCAGCCAGTCCATCTGCTGGGCCGCGGCGTGCTTCTGCAACACTGGCCGTACCGACTCCAGCCGCTTGCGCTCGACCCGCGCCAAGGGGTTGTGGACCCGGTACTGGCGCCGGTAGATGCGCTCGAAGGCCGCGTCCTGGTTGGCCGGCGCACGGTAGCCCTTGAGGAACTGGTCCACGGTCACCAGCAACACACTGGCGTCGCGCCGCACGTACCAGTGCATGGCGTCCGGCGGGGCCAGTTGCAAGCGGGTGTTCAGGCGCAGGCGCGGCATCACCCGCGACCAGCGCTGGGCAATCGGCTGCTCGACCACGGTGAGGTGATAGATGCCCGCCTGCACCATCTCCAGCACGTCCTCGACGGCAAGGGTCGGATCGACCCACTCCACCTTGACCGGGGCACGCTTGCGCTGGGCCAGCTTGCGGTTGATTTCCTCCAGCACCGGGCCGGCGGCGCTGGCCGTGGTCAGGGCGATGGTCCGCCCGGAAAGCTGTTCTACCCGAGCGAAGCCGCGCTCGCCTTTGCGCCCCACCAGTGTCAGCGAGACAGGGGCCGTCAGCGGCGCAGTAGCACTCAAGCCGCGCAGTGAGGTGGGGTCGAGCAGCTCGCCTGGCGCGGCAAGGTCGCCCTCCCCGCGCTGCAGCGCGGCAAGCAGTTGCTCCTTCGCCCGGGGGATCACCTTCACCCGAATGTGCTTGCTGTCAGGGAGGCGCGCATTGAGATAGTGCTCCAGCGCCCGCAAGCGGTGATGCTCCACCCCTACCGGCTCGCCCTTCACCATGCCGGAGCTGTTGCGGCTCTGGTTGACCAGCACGCGCAGCACCTTGCTGCTGCGGATCTGCGCCAGGTCGCGGGCCTTGCTGGCCGGCACACTTTGCTGCGGTCCCGGCAGCCGTGCCTCGGCGAGCCCTGGCACCAGCAGGCCCACGCTCACGACCACTGCCAGCAGGAGCTGCAGCACGCGCGATGAAGCCAGCGGATGACGGATAAACGGCATAGGAAGTATTGGATCGCGGCGGTTGACGGCAGAAGACCCCGTTAAACAGGTGAAGTTCTGGCATTTTGTCGGATTTGCTGCGGCTTTGTTATGCTGCCCGACCCGCGGCACGAGAAATTACAATGCAACTCATCGATATCGGCGTCAACCTCACCAATGCCAGCTTCAAGGACAAACAGGAGGCGGTCGTCGAACGTGCCGTGGCTGCTGGGGTCGTGCAGATGATGCTGACCGGCACCAGCCTTGCGGGCAGCGAAGAAGCCGTCGAACTCTGCCAGCGCCTGGACGAGCCCGGCCAGCACCTGTTCAGCACTGCGGGCGTGCACCCGCACGACGCCAAGAGCTGGAACGCCGACAGCAGCCGCCAGCTGCTTCATCTGCTGGAGCACCCCCGGGTCAAGGCTGTCGGCGAATGCGGCCTGGATTTCAACCGCGACTTTTCTCCTCGCCCCCAGCAGGAAAAAGCCCTCGAAGCGCAGCTGGCCCTGGCGGTGAAGTTGCAGATGCCGGTGTTTCTGCACGAGCGCGATGCCAGCGAGCGCCTGCTGGCAATCCTCAAGGACTACCGCGACCACCTTCCAGCGGCCGTGGTGCACTGCTTCACCGGCGAGCGCGAGGCGCTGTTCGGCTACCTGGACATGGACCTGCACATCGGCATCACCGGCTGGATCTGCGACGAGCGTCGCGGCACCCACCTGCATCCGCTGATGACCAGCATCCCCAGCGGTCGCCTGATGCTGGAGAGTGACGCACCCTATCTGCTGCCGCGCAGCCTGCGGCCCAAGCCGAAGAGCGGCCGCAACGAGCCGGCCTTCCTGCCGGAAGTACTGCGCGAGGTAGCCCTGCACCGAGGCGAAAGCGTGGAGCATGCCGCTAGCCACACCACCGCTTGCGCCCGCGCCTTCTTTGACCTGCCGGAACTATGCCGTCGATAGCCAGCCTGAATTGGCCCTGATCCTGGGGCCGCACTAAGCTTCAGACATGAGCCAGAGGAACATGTCCATGAGCAGACGCTTGCCCAATCTTCACGCCTGGCAATGGCGTGGCTATCACAACAATCACCGGCACCCGGCCAATCTGGTGCTGCACCTGATCGCCGTGCCACTGTTCATCCTGGGCGCCTTGCTGGTGTTGTCGGGGCTGTTCGGCCTGGACCTGGGCCAGCTGGCGGTCGGCATCATCGCCTTGATTGCGGGCCTGGGCCTGCAGCGTCATGGGCATCGGCTGGAAGCGGAGCAACCCGAGCCCTTCGCCAATCGCAACGACGCCCTGAAACGCCTGCTGACCGAGCAATTCATCACCTTCCCCCGCTTCGTACTGAGCGGCGGGTGGTGGCGTGCCTGGCGCAAGCGCCACAAGCATCACCGCTAGGCGAATACGGTCACGGTCTGCCGGCTCAGCGCCAGCAGCTCACCTCCGGGGGACCATAGCGATGCCGCCGCATGTCCATAGCCATCACGGGCGTACTCGGTTTCGGCACAATACTGGCACCAGTCCAGCGTTGACGGGCGCGACACCCTCTGGATGAATTCGATTGTCCAGGTCAGGCTGCTTCCTGCTGCAGGTTGCTTGAGGTGCGACAGCAGCGTCGGCGGCCAGGCGTCGACCAGTGTCAGCAAGTGCGCCTCGCTCAAAGGCTCCTCCCCGGCTTCACGCAGGCGAACCCATCCGCCCATGCGCCGTGAAGTATCCTGACTGAATGGCATGCCGCCTACCGCCCAGCGCAGGGCTACATGACGCATGTATTCCGGAGTGACGCCCTTGATGTAGGGCAGTTCGGGAGCTGCCTGGGCCAGCGGCTTCATGTCGGGCGGCGGCAGCGCTTCGACCCGCACCACCGATTCACGCGCCGCGCCGAAGCTGCCTTGCATCAGCGTGACCACTTCACCGTTCTGCACGGCTCGGCCCAGCAGCGTACTGACGGCCTTGCCCTCGCGCAGCACCTCGACCTCGAAAGTGATCGGTACTTCGGGGGCGGCCGGGCCAACGAAGGTGATCGCAAGGGAGCGTACCGGCCGGCCGCCTTCCGTCTTCCGGCGCATGGATTCGAACAGCAAGGCAGCCATGAGGCCACCAAAACTGGCGCGCCCCTGTGCCCAGGAAGCAGGCACGCTGACATGCTGATCGCCGTCTCGTACCGCTGCCAGCAACTGTGAAAAGTTCATGTCGACCTCGTTCCCGGAAGTTGAAGGCCCGATCTTAACCAGTGGGCCGCCATACGGCAGCCCGCATATCGGCCATATGCAGTGGCTAGCGGCGCGCCAGTGCCGCCTGCAGGCGCTCCAGGGTGGCGTCGGCTGTCCTCTCGCTGTCGGCCAGCTCCCGTGTCCAGGCCTGTGCGCAGTCAGCGAGGTCCGCGTGCTGCTCGGCTTGCAGCAACCATTGCAAACGGTCATGCCAGTCGCCAAGGTCTCCCTGGGCGCGCTTGAGCAGGCGCTTGAGCGATTTGCGGGCATGGTCGAGCTGCGGATAGGCCTCATCCCCGTAGCGCACCCGCTTGATCAGCAGACGCAGGCGATGGCGGTCATGCGCCGGGTCCTTCAGCGCCTTCTCGAGCTTTTCCCACTGCTTGTGCAAGCGCTTGTCGATACGCTTGTGCAGTCCCCTGACCTGCCCTTCCCGGTCCGCGGCGCGCAGGAAGTGCGGGAACACATCGACAATTGCCAGCACACGCTGCAACTGAGGGCTGGCCGCTACTCCAGAGAACGTACGCGTGCGGTCTGCCAACCGCCGCTGACCGGCCGCCTCCTGGCCACGGGCGAGCAACTGCCCGCCCAGCACCTCGCGGTCACGCAAAGGCGTGGTCAGTGTGCCCAGCGCCTTGGCGGCCTCTTCGAGCTGCTCCACCCCCGGCAAGTCGCGCAAAGGCCGCAACAGGCTGCGCAGGCGCCGCAGCGTGGTGCGCAAGTCATGCAGCGCCTCGCTGTCGGTATCGGCGGCGAGCCGCTCCTGGCAGGCCAGCAGGCGCACCTGCAGGGCAAGAATTCGGGCTACGACATGATCCAGCATTGCAGACATGCGATTCTCCTTGATCATCGCCCGGCGCGGGATTCACGAATGTAGAAACGCGCTTTCTCTGCCTTGCGCGTGCACCCTTCGAAGCCTTCGAACTGCTGCTGGGTCTTGGCACCCGTCAGCAGCGACAGCGCCTTGGAATAGCTCACGGTACCGGCGAAACCTTCGGCCTTCGCCAGGTCCAGCTCCTTCCACGCTCCGTCCAGCTGGGAGGCGCAGCTGTCGCGGTAGGCCGTCTTGCCGGCACAACCGGCCAGGGCCAGAGCAATCAATGGAAGGCAGATCCAGGCTTTCATCGTTATTACCTCAAAAGTGGGAAGCGTGATGGCTGTTCGACGGCTATCCTCGCCCAAAGTGCCCCGTCAAGCCTAGTCAGGGCTGCTGGCCATTGAAGACCGCAAGCGACTGAGGCACTGTCAGGGCATCGCCGAATCGGCTGTCCGGGAGGCACCATGAGCAAACGCGTCGCACTGGTACTGGGCTCAGGGGGAGCGCGGGGGTATGCCCACATTGGAGTGATCGAGGAAATCGAACGGCGCGGCTACCAGATCGCCTGCGTTGCCGGCTGCTCGATGGGCGCAGTGGTCGGCGGGATCTATGCCGCAGGCAAGCTGGACGAGTACCGTCGCTGGATCGAGAGCCTGGACTACCTCGATGTGTTGCGCCTGGTGGATGTGAGCTTCCGCCTGGGCGCCATTCGTGGCGAAAAGGTGTTTGGACAGATCCGCAAGATCGTCGGCGAAGTGAACATCGAAGACCTGCGCATCCCCTACACCGCCGTGGCAGCCGACCTCACCAACCAGCAGGAGATCTGGTTCCAGGAAGGCTGCCTGCATCAGGCGATGCGCGCCTCGGCGGCGATTCCCAGCCTGTTCACACCTGTTGTGCAAGGCAATCGCATGCTGGTGGATGGCGGCATCCTGAATCCGTTGCCGATCATCCCGGTGGTGTCCGCGCACTGCGACCTGATCATCGCGGTCAATCTCAATGCCACCAATCAGAAACAGTATCAGTTGCCCGTCATCGAGCGGCCCGCGGCCTTCAGGATGCGTTTCGACAACCTGATCAACTCGCTGGGATCGCACCTGCCGTTTCGGCGCAAACCTGCCGAAAAGCTGATCCAGCTCGAGCAGGAGATGACCGCCGAGAGCCTGCAGCCGCCCAATCCCTGGCTCAGCGAAGCGGCAAGCCCCGAGGCCCAGCAGCCGGCGGCTGCGCCTGAAAGCCCGGGCGCGCCCAAGTCGGCCACCGGCTCCTTCATCATCGACAACGTGGGCCCAGCCTCATTGCTCGATCTGATCAACCAGAGCTTCGAGGTCATGCAGACCTCCCTGGCCCAGTACAAGATCGCCGGCTATCCGCCCGATGTGCTGATCAACGTACCCAAGCGGGTCTGCCGCTTCTTCGAGTTCTACAAGGCACCCGAGCTGATCGCCCTGGGCCGGGAAATCGCCCGGGATACGCTCGACAACTATGAGCATGAACGGCGCTGAAGCCGGAAACGAAACAGGCCGCATGAGCGGCCTGTTTCGTATTGGGTCCATCACTCAGTAGCGAGTGATGTCCGCCGTGGCTTCCAGCTGCTTGCGGAACGCAGCGAAGTCTTCGCGGCCGGCACGCGAAGCGAGATAGCCGCGGTACTGCGTCTTCTCCTCTTCGGTGGCGGCCGTGCCTTCGTTGACGCCCTTGAGCTGCAGGACCACCAGGCTGCCGTCACCCAGGACCACGTTGCCGTAGACCGGCTTGTCCTTGGCCTGCGGCTTGCCCATGCGGAACAGCGCCTTGAGTGAAGCCGGATCGATACCTTCCTGGCTACGGGTCACTGCTTCGTGGGCTGCCCACTGCTGGCCATCGTGACCTGCATTGGCATCGATGGAACCGTCGCGCAGGCCCTTGATGAGCGTATCGGCCTTGGCCTTGAGCTCAGCGATGGCCTTTTCCTTCACCAGGTGCGCACGGATGCTGTCGGCCACTGCCTCCAGCGGCAGTTGCGCAGGCTTGCGGTGCTCTTTGGCACGCAGCACGATGACGGTTTCAGGGTCCAGCTCGATCGCGTTGCTGTTGGAGCCTTCGTCGAGCACTTCTTCGCTGAACGCTGCCTGGATCACCGCACGGTTGGCGGTGATGCCTTCGCCGCCTTCACGGCCGAACGGCGCCGCGGTCTGTACCTTCAGCCCCAGTTCCTGGGCTGGCTGGGCCAGGTCGGAGGATTCGAATGCGGAATCTTCCAGCTGCTTGGTGACTTCGACGAAGCGCTGCTCGACCTGCTGGGTCTTCAGCTCACGGGTGAGCTTGTCCTTCAGGCTGGCGAAGCTTGGCACTTGCGGAGCCTCGACGCCCAGGAGCTTGATCAGGTGATAGCCAAACTGAGTGCGTACCGGCGCGGAGACCTGGTCCTTGTCGAGGGCATACAGAGCCTCTTCGAAGGCTGGATCGTAGACGCCCTGGCCCGCGAAGCCGAGGTCACCGCCAGTGCCGGCAGAGCCCGGATCCTGGGACAGTTCCTTGGCCAGGGTGGCGAAATCCTCACCTTTGGCAACGCGCTGCTGGATCTCTTCGATACGCGCCTTGGCCTGGGCATCGTCGACCTTGTCGTTGACTTCGACAAGAATGTGAGCGGCATGACGCTGCTCGGAGAGATTGGCGATTTCCTTCTCGTACAGCGCCTTGAGCTGGTCTTCGCTGACCTCGACCTGATCAAAGTATGCCGACTTCTTGAGCTCGATGTAGTCGATCACCACCTGGTCGGGGCTCATGAACTCCTTCGCATGCTCGTCGTAGTGCGCCTTGATCTCGTCGTCACCGAGCTTCACCGCCGCCGTGTCCGGCTTGAGGGTCAGCGAAGCGAAGTCGCGGGTCTGCTTCTCGAGACGGGCGAATGACTCGACCTGCTTGTCGGTGACGAAGCTGCTGCCGGCCAAGCCAGTGCGCAGCTGGCCGATGAGCATTTCCTCGGCCAGCATCTCGCGGAACTGCATGCGGCCGTAGCCCATCTGGCGGATGACCTGGTCGAAGCGTGCGGCGCTGAACTTGCCGTCTTCCTGGAACTCGGGCGTTTGCAGGATCAGTTGATCCAATGCACCTTCGGAGAAGGCGAAGCCTGCATCCTCGGCACCCTGCAAGAGCAACTTGCGCTCGATGAGGCCCTTGAGCGCCGCTTCACGCAGCATCTTCTCGTCGAGCATCGCCGGGTCGAAGTCCTTGCCCAACTGTTGCATCAGCTGGCGGCGCTGCATGTCCACGGCCTGACTCAGCTCATTCTGGCTGATGGTCTGGCCGTTGACCTTGGCGGCATCCTGGCTATGGCTGGCGGCCTGGAAAATGGCATCGAAGCCGGTCAATGCCATCAATACGACGATAAGGCCGATGATGGTCTTGGCAATCCAACCTTGTGAATTGTCCCTGATATTTTGCAGCATGCGTCCCCCAGAACGGCTGTACCACTGCGTCGACAACCGCGGAGCGTGGGTAGAAACCTGATAAAAGAAAGGCGCATCCGGAGGGGATGCGCCTTTTCGTAGCGTGCGCGCCAGGCGGGTACGTTTGCGGCCCCGCCGTCATGCGACCGGACCCGGCTAGCCAGGTCCCGCTGAAAGAGACGACTTAGTTGACGGCGTCTTTCAGGCCTTTGCCTGCCTTGAAACCTGGAACCTTGGCAGCTGCGATCTTGATCGCCGCGCCGGATTGCGGGTTGCGGCCGGTGCGCTCGGCGCGCTCCTTGACGGAGAAAGTACCGAAGCCGACCAGTACGACATCGTCGCCTGCCTTCAGGGCATCGGTCACGGAGTCGATCACGGCATCGAGGGCCTTACCCGCGGCGGCTTTCGAAATATCAGCAGATGCGGCGATAGCGTCAATCAGTTCCGACTTGTTCACTCTAAGTCCCCTTATCTCTATTTAAGTATGTTTCTAAGTATGTATAAAGTTTGAAACGAGCGCTGGGTGGCCTGGTGACACTTGGGCGGCGCCTTTGTGGCAAGCCCCCAAAAAACTGTCAAGAAAAGCCACCCCAGCGAAATTCGTATTAATGCGTGCTGATTCTTTCCTTGGCATCGCTGTCGCGCTTTTCATCCTTGGCGACAATCTCCGGAGCCACATCTGGCAAGGGCTCGGGGGCGTATTGCAGCGCAATTTGCAGGACTTCGTCAATCCATTTGACCGGTTTGATCTGAAGATCCTGTTTGATATTTTCAGGAATTTCCTTTAGATCGCGAACATTCTCTTCTGGAATGATCACGGTCTTGATGCCGCCACGGTGCGCCGCCAACAGCTTTTCCTTCAATCCGCCAATGGCCAGAACCTGACCGCGCAAGGTGATTTCGCCGGTCATCGCGACATCTGCGCGGACCGGAATCTGCGTCAGCGCCGAGACCAGCGCGGTGCACATGCCAACGCCAGCGCTCGGGCCGTCCTTCGGAGTCGCGCCTTCAGGCATGTGGATATGCACGTCGTGCTTCTCGTGGAAGTCGGCGGCGATACCCAGGCTGCGGGCACGGCTGCGGACCACGGTCTGAGCGGCCGTGATCGATTCGACCATAACATCCCCCAGGGAACCGGTCTTGATCAGCTGTCCCTTGCCAGGGATCACCACCGACTCAATGGTCAGCAGTTCGCCGCCAACCTGGGTCCAGGCCAGGCCTGTTACCTGGCCGATCTGGTCCTGCTGCTCGGCCAGGCCGTAGCGGAACTTGCGCACGCCCAGGTAATGCTCGAGCTGCTCGCCGGCGACCTTGATCGCAGGCGGCTTGTTGCCCGCATGCTCCTTGACCACCTTGCGGCACACCTTGGCGATCTGGCGCTCCAGCCCACGCACACCCGCCTCGCGGGTGTAGTAGCGGATGATGTCGCGAATCGCCGACACCTCGACGTCAAGCTCGCCCTTCTTCAGGCCGTTGGCCTTGGTCTGCTTGGGCACGAGGTACTTGATGGCGATGTTGATCTTCTCGTCCTCGGTGTAACCCGGCAGGCGGATGACTTCCATGCGGTCAAGCAGCGCCGGCGGAATGTTCATCGAGTTCGAGGTGCAGAGGAACATCACGTCCGAGAGGTCGTAGTCGACTTCAAGGTAGTGGTCATTGAAGTTGTGATTCTGCTCGGGGTCGAGCACTTCGAGCAGCGCCGAGGCAGGATCGCCGCGCATGTCGCTGCCCATCTTGTCGATCTCGTCGAGCAGGAACAGCGGGTTGCGCACGCCGACCTTGGTCATCTTCTGGATCAGGCGACCCGGCATCGAGCCGATATAGGTGCGGCGGTGACCGCGGATCTCGGCCTCGTCACGCACGCCGCCCAGGGCCATGCGAACGAACTTGCGGTTGGTGGCGCTGGCGATGGACTCGGCCAGGGAAGTCTTGCCGACCCCTGGCGGACCTACCAGGCACAGCACCGGGCCGCGAATCTTCTTCACGCGCTTCTGCACCGCGAGGTATTCGAGGATGCGTTCCTTGACCTCTTCAAGGCCATAGTGGTCGGCATCGAGGATCTCTTCGGCCTTGGCCAGGTCCAGGCGGACCTTGCTCTGGGCTTTCCATGGCACCTGGACCAGCCAGTCGAGGTAGGAACGGACAACCGTGGCCTCGGCCGACATCGGCGACATCTGCTTGAGCTTGTTCAGCTCGGCCTGGGCCTTGGCGTATGCATCCTTCGGCAGGCCTGCACCGTCGATGCGCTTCTTCAGCTCTTCGACTTCGTTGTGGCCTTCGTCGCCGTCGCCGAGTTCTTTCTGAATGGCCTTCATCTGCTCATTCAGGTAGTACTCGCGCTGACTGCGCTCCATCTGCTTCTTGACGCGTCCACGGATGCGTTTCTCGACCTGCAGCAGGTCGATCTCGGCATCCAGCAGCGCAAGGACATGCTCGACACGAGTCGGCAGGTCGATGATTTCGAGGATTTCCTGCTTCTGCTCGATCTTCAGCGCCATGTGCGCGGCCATGGTATCGACCAGGCGGCCAGGCTCTTCGATGCTGTTCAGCGAAGACAGGACTTCAGCCGGGACCTTCTTGCCCAGCTGCACGTATTGCTCGAACTGCGAAAGCAGGCTGCGCACGAAGACCTCGGACTCGCGCTCTGCAGCGTCCGTCTCGTCGATCAGCGCCACTTCGGCGCGGATGTGCCCTTCCACCTCGCTGAAGCGCTCGACCGAGCCACGCTGCTCACCCTCGACCAGCACCTTGACGGTGCCATCGGGCAGTTTCAGCAATTGCAGCACGGTGGCAATGGTACCGACGCGGTACAGGGCGTCTTCGCCCGGATCATCGTCGGCAGGGTTCTTCTGGGCCAGCAGGAGAATCTGCTTTTCGCCCGTCATTGCGGCCTCGAGGGCCTCGATGGATTTCTCGCGCCCCACGAACAGTGGGATAACCATGTGCGGATATACGACGACATCGCGCAATGGCAAAAGAGGCAAGTCGAGGGTGGTCTTCATGATTTCGCCTCTAACAGCGGCCTTGTGGCCGGAAACCGGTGGAAATTGTGCATGGAGCTAATGTGGGGGCAGCCTCGCAAAAAAACAAGCTTTGCGGCAGTAAAAGCAAAAGGGGCCCGAAGGCCCCTTTGCGTTACTGCAGGCACGCGACGACTCAGGCGTCTGGCGCGACCTTGGCCTTCGGCTCGCTGTTTTCGTAGATCAGCAGCGGCTTGGAAGTGCCTTCGATGACGCTCTCGTCGATCACCACCTTGCTGACTTCCTTCTGCGAAGGAATCTCGTACATGGTGTCGAGCAGCACGCCCTCGAGGATCGAACGCAGGCCACGAGCGCCAGTCTTGCGCTCCAGGGCCTTGCGTGCGACGGCCTTGAGCGCATCGCTGCGGAACTCCAGGTCGACGCTTTCCATCTCGAACAGCTTGCCGTACTGCTTGGTCAGCGCGTTCTTCGGCTCGGTGAGGATCTGCATCAGCGCGGCCTCGTCCAGCTCGTCGAGGGTCGCCAGAACTGGCAGGCGGCCCACGAACTCGGGGATCAGGCCAAACTTGACCAGATCGTCCGGCTCGACTTCACGCAGCGACTCGCCAACCTTCTTGCCTTCCTGCTTGCTGCGCACTTCGGCACTGAAGCCGATGCCGCCGCGGGTGGAGCGGTTCTGGATGACCTTTTCAAGGCCCGAGAACGCGCCACCGCAGATGAACAGGATGTTGCGGGTGTCGACCTGCAGGAACTCCTGCTGCGGGTGCTTGCGGCCCCCTTGCGGAGGTACCGAGGCAACCGTGCCTTCGATCAGCTTCAACAGCGCCTGCTGCACGCCCTCGCCCGAGACGTCACGGGTGATGGACGGGTTGTCCGACTTGCGCGAGATCTTGTCGATCTCGTCGATGTAGACGATGCCCATCTGGGCCTTTTCCACGTCGTAGTCGCACTTCTGCAGCAGTTTCTGAATGATGTTCTCGACGTCTTCGCCGACATAGCCGGCTTCGGTCAAGGTCGTGGCATCCGCGATGGTGAACGGTACGTTCAACAGGCGTGCCAGGGTTTCAGCGAGCAGGGTCTTGCCCGAGCCGGTTGGCCCGATCAGCAGGATGTTGCTCTTGCCAAGCTCGACTTCGTCGCCTTTCTTGTCGCGTTGGTTCAGGCGCTTGTAGTGGTTGTACACCGCTACGGCCAGCACCTTTTTCGCGCGCTCCTGACCAATGACGTACTGGTCCAGGATGCCGCTGATTTCTTTAGGCGAAGGCAATTTATGCGCGCTGCTCTCGGCCTGGGCTTCCTGCACCTCCTCACGGATGATGTCATTGCACAGGTCGACGCACTCGTCGCAGATAAATACCGAGGGCCCGGCAATCAATTTGCGCACTTCATGCTGGCTTTTGCCGCAGAAGGAGCAGTAAAGCAATTTGCCGTTGTCCTCGCCGTTACGGGTGTCAGTCATTCGATCGATCCAATCCGGTAGGCTTGCAACACAAGATGAAGGCAATTGCGGGCTTTTTCAAGTCCGCAGGCAGGCGCGGTGAGCACCTGCCTGCTCTGGCACCTTGAATCAGGACACCAGTTGCCGCTTGTCGTAGACCGAGTCGATCAGGCCGTACTCGGCCGCGCGTTCCGCGCTCATGAAATTGTCGCGCTCGGTGTCACGCTTGATGGTCTCCAGGTCCTGACCCGTGTGGTAGGCCAGCAGCTCGTTGAGACGCGACTTGATGGAGAGAATCTCCTTGGCGTGGATCTCGATGTCCGTGGCCTGCCCCTGGAAACCGCCCAGTGGCTGGTGAATCATCACCCGCGAGTTGGGCAGGCAGTGACGCTTGCCCTTGGCGCCGGCGGTCAGCAGGAACGCGCCCATGCTGCAGGCCTGGCCGATGCAGATGGTCGAGACGTCCGGCTTGATGAACTGCATGGTGTCGTAGATCGACATGCCCGCAGTCACCGAACCGCCTGGAGAGTTGATGTAGAGATGGATGTCCTTGTCCGGGTTTTCCGCTTCAAGGAACAGCAGTTGCGCTGCCACCAGATTGGCCATGTAGTCCTCTACAGGGCCGATCAGGAAGATCACCCGCTCCTTGAGAAGGCGCGAATAGATGTCATAGGCGCGCTCGCCACGAGCGGACTGCTCGATAACCATCGGGACCAGGCCGCCTGCGGCCTGGATGTCGGAGTTCTGCTGATAATAAGAATTGCGGGACATGTCCTGCACTCACTCCCAAATAGTCATGTCTTGAATACGCACAAGCCAGCGCGAAGGCTGGCTTGTGGTGTTTTCCTACGAGAGAAGGAAATCAGTCAGCGGCAGGTGCCTGCACTGGCTTGACAGCTTCTTCGTACGAGACCGACTTGTCGGTCACAGTCGCTTTCTGAAGGACAGTATCCACAACTTGTTCTTCCAGCACAACCGAACGAACCTCGTTCATCTGCTGGTCATTCTTGTAGTACCAGGCCACGACCTGCTCAGGCTCCTGGTAGGCCGAGGCCATTTCCTGGATCATTTCGCGTACGCGGTCTTCGTCCGGCTTCAGTTCGTTCTGCTTGACCACTTCGGCTACGATCAGGCCCAGCACGACACGGCGCTTGGCTTGCTCTTCGAACAGCTCGGCCGGCAGTTGCTCAGGCTTGATGTTGCCACCGAACTGCTGGACAGCCTGCACGCGCAGACGGTTGACTTCGTTTTCCAGCAGTGCCTTTGGCACTTCGATCGGGTTGGCGGCCAGCAGACCGTCCATGACCTGGTTCTTGACCTTGGTCTTGATCGCCTGGCGCAGCTCGCGCTCCATGTTCTTGCGAACTTCGGTGCGGAAGCCTTCGAGGGTCGATTCCTTGATGCCGAACTGGGCGAAGAAGGTTTCGTTCAGCTCAGGCAGCTGTGGAGCGGCAACGGCGTTGACGGTGATGGTGAACTCGGCAGCCTTGCCGGCCAGGTCCAGGTTCTGGTAGTCCTCGGGGAAGGACAGGGTCAGAACGCGCTCTTCACCAGCCTTGGCGCCAACCAGGCCGTCTTCGAAGCCTGGGATCATGCGGCCGGAACCCAGCACCAGCTGAGTGCCCTGGGCCGAACCGCCAGCGAACGCTTCGCCGTCGACCTTGCCGACGAAATCGATGTTCAGCTGGTCTTCGTTTTCAGCGGCGCGCTCGACGGTTTCGAAGCGTACGTTCTGCTTGCGCAGGACTTCGAGCATGTTGTCCAGGTCAGCGTCAGCCACTTCGGCGCCCAGGCGCTCGACAGCGATCGAGTCGAAGCCGGCAACGGTGAACTCAGGGAACACTTCGAAGATGGCGACGAATTCCAGGTCCTTGCCTTTTTCGAAGGATTTCGGCTCGACGGCAGGCGCGCCGGCCGGGTTCAGCTTCTGCTCGACAACGGCCTCATAGAAGGAAGCCTGAACCAGGTCGCCGAAGGCTTCCTGACGGGCTGCATCTTCGTAGCGCTGACGGATCACGCTCATGGGTACCTTGCCAGGACGGAAGCCTGGAACCTTGGCGCGACGGGCGGTCTGCTGCAGACGCTTGTTGACTTCGGTCTCGACGCGCTCGGCCGGGACGGCGATGGTCATGCGGCGCTCGAGAGCGGAGGTGTTTTCAACAGAAACTTGCATGGATATTCCTCGTTGCACAGACGTTAGCCGGCGATAGCCCGACTCCAGAATCAAGGGCAAGCATTCTAGTGACTCATATACAAGAAGTCACCCCGTTAAGGATCACAGGAGATAACGCCGGTCGATTTCGATTACGGACCTCGACGGACATACCGTCAGGGCCCGCTCTATAAAGGCTGCACGCCGATAGCCGGCACCTGTGCCGCGATGCGGGCGGGCAGCTGAAAAACCTTGTCAAACTTCAGTGGTCAGGGCGCCGCAGGGTCGATCTCGTTGCACTGACAGTACTCTTCCCAACTCATGCCCAGCGCCTCGGCCACCTCATGGTGTACTTCCAGTCGCATGGCCTGCAGCTCCTCGGCGGAGTCGGCCACCAGCCGCAGCGTCAGCTCCCAAGGCTCCATGCCCTGCTCTTGAGCCGCGTCTTCGAATGCCCACTCGATCTGCTGAGCCTGCTCACGGGCATCCAGCGCGCGGATTTCTTCGAGCAGCTGCGGATTGGCCTCGGCGAAACGTTGCAGCGCCAGAGCCTGGCGCGATTCTTTTGCGATCATGCGACTTTTCCTTCCACAGCGATCTGCGGCCACGTTTCAACCAGCTGAAATCTATCAGGTTTTGGTGGACTTTAACCAGAGACGGACCGCACCTGGCCGAGGAAACGAAAGATGCCGCTCAAGGCGGCATCTTTCGAGACTTACATGTACCAGAGCAACACCGTGAAAGTTTGCGGCACGGGAGCAGAAACAACAAAGGCGCCTGATCATATAATCAAGGCGCCTTCGCTAGAATATGGGGTGGACGATGGGGATCGAACCCACGACAACTGGAATCACAATCCAGCGCTCTACCAACTGAGCTACGCCCACCATGTTGCGGTGCTGCATTACAAACCAGTTACAACCTTACAGAAACATGGTGCGGACGAAGAGACTCGAACTCTTACAGCTTGCGCCGCTGGAACCTAAATCCAGTGTGTCTACCAATTCCACCACGTCCGCTTAACACTCAAAACAAAGGCGCCAGATACACAATCAAGGCGCCCTTGAAGAATATGGGGTGGACGATGGGAATCGAACCCACGACAACTGGAATCACAATCCAGCGCTCTACCAACTGAGCTACGCCCACCATGACGCGATACAACACTTGCTTGCCCAAGCTGCCTAATGGCGCACCCGGCAGGACTCGAACCTGCGACCATCCGCTTAGAAGGCGGATGCTCTATCCAGCTGAGCTACGGGCGCATAAGCAATCTGCCTAACCGAACGAGAGCTTATCAGATAACCTGGTAAACCACTCATTCTGCCCGACCTTGCCAACCAGTGCTAGGCCATGCCCGACAAGTGCGGCGAATGTTAATGGCGAGCCGGAAAGCCGTCAACACTTTTCTCAAAAAAATTCATTTTATTTAAGGGCTTAGGGCATTTGCCGGACCAACCGCCTTTGCCCTCGCGCTGGGTCGTGAGAGAATGCGCGCCTCTTTTGTTCTCTTCTCGATGGTTAATCACGCGTCTATGACTGCACACCTTATCGACGGCAAGGCGATCGCCGCCAACCTGCGCCAGCAGATTGCTCAACGTGTCGTGGAGCGTCGCCAGCAGGGCCTGCGCACGCCAGGCCTGGCTGTGATCCTGGTCGGCACCGACCCTGCTTCTCAAGTCTATGTCTCGCACAAGCGCAAGGACTGCGAAGAAGTCGGTTTCATTTCCCAGGCCTTCGACCTGCCCAGCGAGACCACGCAGCAAGCCCTGACCGATCTGATCGATCGCCTGAACGATGACCCGGCCATCGATGGCATTCTCCTGCAATTGCCATTGCCTGCTCACCTCGACGCCTCGCTGCTGCTCGAGCGTATCCGTCCGGACAAGGACGTCGACGGCTTCCATCCTTATAACGTCGGCCGCCTGGCCCAGCGCATCCCGTTGCTGCGTCCTTGCACCCCCAAGGGCATCATCGCCCTGCTGGAAAGCACTGGCCAGGATCTTTACGGCCTGGATGCCGTGGTGGTGGGCGCCTCGAACATCGTTGGCCGGCCGATGGCCATGGAACTGCTGCTGGCCGGCTGTACCGTCACCGTGACCCACCGCTTCACCAAGGACCTGGCCGCCCACGTCGGCCGCGCCGACCTGGTGGTGGTGGCCGCGGGCAAGCCGGGGCTGGTGAAGGGTGAGTGGATCAAGGAAGGCGCCATCGTCATCGATGTGGGCATCAACCGCCAGGAAGACGGCAAGCTGGTGGGCGACGTGGTCTACGAGACCGCCCTGCCCCGCGCTGGCTGGATCACTCCGGTGCCGGGGGGCGTAGGGCCGATGACCCGCGCCTGCTTGCTGGAGAATACGTTGTATGCGGCTGAGGAGTTGCATAAGTAAGAGGCGTTTTTCCGAGGCGTGCGCTTGGTTTTTGCAGCGCCCCGTAAATCGAGCGCCGCCCGCGCGGCGCTCGATCTAGGCGGCGCTGCAAAAATCAAGGTATGCCCTCACTTCCTCCCCGCCTCCCAAGACTTCAGCAACTCTGCATACCCCACCGTCTCCCCCTTCGGCTTCTCATTCGCCAACTTGGGCTTCGGTGCGCCAGGCTGATCGAACCAGTACTGGGCATCGCGCTCCGGATTCAACCTGGGCGCGCAAGTCGCCTGGGCCTTCGACCGCTCCAGCCGCTCAAGAATACGATCCTGGTCCCGGGCCAAGCCATCAAGCGCTTGCTGCGGGGTCTTCTCGCCACTGGCGACTTCGGCAATATGACTCCACCACAGCTGCGCCAGCCGCGGGTAGTCGGGCACGTTGGTGCCGGTCGGCGTCCACTGCACCCGCGCAGGACTGCGGTAGAACTCCACCAGCCCGCCCAGCCTGGGCGCAAGCTCGGTCATTGCCTGGGAGTTGATGTCCGATTCGCGGATCGGTGTCAGGCCGACGATGGTCTTCTTCAGCGACACTGTCTTGGACGTCACGAACTGTGCATACAGCCAGGCTGCGACGCGCTGCTTCTCCGGGGTGGACTTGAGGAAGGTCCAGGAACCGGTGTCCTGATACCCCAGCTTCATGCCCTCCTCCCAGTACGGGCCTTTCGGCGACGGCGCCATGCGCCATTTCGGCGTGCCGTCGGCGTTCATCACCGGCAGGCCGGGCTTCGTCATGTCGGCGGTGAAGGCGGTGTACCAGAATATCTGCTGGGCAATATTGCCCTGCGCCGGCACCGGCCCGGCCTCCGAAAAGGTCATGCCCTGGGCCTCCTTGGGCGCGTAGGCGCGCAGCCAGTCCACATACTTTTGCGTCGCGTACACCGCGGCCGGGCCGTTGGTGTCGCCCCCGCGGGTCACGCTGGAGCCAACCGGATGGCAGTCCTCGACACGGATGCCCCATTCATCCACCGGCAGCCCGTTGGGCAGGCCCTTGTCGCCCCCGCCCGCCATGGAGAACCAGGCATCGGTGAAGCGCCAGCCCAGCGACGGGTCCTTCTTGCCGTAGTCCATGTGGCCATAGACGCGTTTACCGTCTATTTCCTTGACGTCCTCGGTGAAGAATCTGGCGATGTCTTCGTAGGCCGACCAGTTGACCGGCACTCCCAGCTCGTAGCCGTACTTCTCCTTGAACCTGGCCTTGAGCTCGGGCCGCTCGAACCAGTCGGCGCGGAACCAGTACAGATTGGCGAACTGCTGGTCGGGCAACTGGTAGACCTTGCCATCAGGCGCGGTGGTGAAGGAGATGCCGATGAAATCCTTCAGATCAAGCGTCGGCGAGGTGTAGTCCTTGCCCTCATTGGCCATCAGGTCAGTAATCGACTGGGTCTTGCCGTAGCGAAAATGCGTGCCGATCAGGTCTGAGTCGTTGACCCAGCCGTCATAGATATTCTTGTCCGACTGCATCTGGGTCTGCAGCTTCTCCACCACGTCGCCCTCCTGCAACAGGTCGTGGGTCAGGCGAATGCCGGTGATCTCGCTGAAGGCCTTGGCCAGCACCTTGGCCTCGTACTCGTGGGTAGCGATGGTCTCGGACACCACGTTGATCTTCATGCCACGAAAAGGCTCGGCGGCCTTGATGAACCACTTGAGTTCGTCCATCTGCTGCTGTGGAGTCAGGGTCGAGGGCTTGAACTCGCTGTCGAGCCATTTCTTCGCCGCATCTTCATAAGCATCGGCCCAGGCAGCGGCAGGCAAACTGCCGAGCACCAGCAGCGCCGCGAGGGTCAACTGTCGCCGGTTCTTGTTGTTGTCGAACATTGCGATCTCCCGTTTGAGTTATTCCAAGAGGCACCGATCACGCACGGCTAGCCCCAGCGCATCACCACCAAGAGCAGGACTATCGAAAGCAGCGAGGCGACCCACAGGGGCCAGGCGCTGAGCCCGATGACCAGCAGGTGCAGGTATGCGCTGGCCAGCAAACCAATGAACAGCCGGTCGCCACGCGTCGTGACGATCGGCAACACGCCACGCCGGGCGACACACGGACGCCGCAGCTCGTACACGGTCATGCCGAGCAGCAACAGCCCGATGGCGGAAAAGAACAGCGCCGTCGGCAGGGTCCAGGCCATCCACTCCATCGCCGAGCCTCCTCTATACGCGACCCAAGGCAAAGCCCTTGGCCACGTGATTGCGAACGAACCAGATCACCAGCATCCCCGGCAGGATGGTCAGCACGCCCGCCGCCGCCAGCACGCCCCAGTCGATCCCGGAAGCCGAGACAGTGCGGGTCATCACCGCGGCGATCGGCTTTGCGTTCACCGAGGTAAGGGTGCGTGCCAGGAGCAGCTCGACCCAGGAAAACATGAAGCAGAAAAATGCCGTGACGCCGATGCCCGAGCCGATCAATGGGACAAAGATCTTCACGAAGAACCGCGGAAAGCTGTAGCCATCGATGTAGGCGGTTTCGTCGATTTCCTTGGGCACGCTGGACATGAACCCTTCAAGGATCCACACCGCCAATGGCACGTTGAACAGGCAGTGGGCCAGGGCCACGGCGATGTGCGTGTCGAACAGGCCGATGGAGGAGTAAAGCTGGAAGAAAGGCAGCAGGAACACCGCAGGCGGCGCCATGCGGTTGGTGAGCAGCCAGAAGAACAGGTGCCTGTCGCCCAGGAAGCGATAGCGCGAGAAGGCATACGCCGCTGGCAGCGCGACGCCCAGGGAAATCAGTGTATTGAGGCATACGTAGTACAGCGAATTGATATACCCGGTGTACCAGCTGGGGTCGGTGAAGATCACCCGGTAGTTGTCGAGGGTGAACGCCTGGGGCCACAGGGTCAGCCCACCCAGGATCTCGGTATTGCTCTTGAACGACATGTTGAGCAGCCAGTAGATCGGCACCAGCAGGAAGAAGAAATACAGCAACAAGGGCACAGTCTTGCGCGCGTTCATGGCCTAGTCCTTGTCGGCATGGGTCATGGCGGTATAGAACAGCCAGGACACCAGCAGGATGATCAGGAAATACACCAGCGAAAACGCCGCGGCCGGCCCAAGGTCGAACTGCCCTACCGCCATTTGCGTCAGGGTCTGGCTAAGGAAGCTGGTGGCATTCCCCGGGCCGCCGCCGGTCAGCACGAAGGGCTCGGTGTAGATCATGAAGCTGTCCATGAAGCGCAGCATCACGGCGATCAGCAGCACGCTCTTGAGCTTGGGCAGCTGGATGTGCCGGAACACCGCCCAGGCCGAGGCGCGGTCGATGCGTGCGGCCTGGTAGTAGACGTCGGGGATGGCGCGCAGGCCTGAGTAGCACAGCAAGGCCACCAGCGAAGTCCAGTGCCAGACATCCATCACCAGCACCGTGACCCAGGCGTCCAGCGTATTGCCGGCATAGTTGTAGTCGATCCCCAGCGCGCTCAAGGCCGCTCCCAGCAAGCCGATATCGGCGCGCCCGAAGATCTGCCAGATGGTGCCGACCACATTCCACGGGATCAGCAGCGGAATCGCCATGATGATCAGGCACAGCGATGACCAGCGCCCCTTGGCCGGCATGGTCAACGCGATGGCGATGCCCAGCGGGATCTCGATCAGCAGCACGCAGCCCGAGTAGATGAACTGGCGCAGCAGCGAGTCATGCAGGCGCGGGTCCTGCAGCACCTGGCGGTACCAGTCGGCACCGACGAAGTAGCGGCTGGACGGGTCGAAGATGTCCTGCAGCGAATAATTGACCACGGTCATCATCGGTACGACGGCGCTGAACGCCACCAGCAGGAATACCGGCAGCACCAGCCACCAGGCCTTGTTGTTCGGCACCCGGTTCATGGCGCGCTCTCCAGCAGCAGATCATCGACGAAGAGCATCAGCCACTGCGCTGGCAAGCTGACCCAGGCCTGTCCTCCGGGTACCGGCCGGTCTTCGCCAAGCCGCGCCTTGAGGGTCGTGCCGCCACCCAGGTCCAAGGTCAGGATACGGTAGGTGCCCAGGTCTTCGACGTCGACTACCTGGGCACTCAAGGCGTCATCCAGCGGGCTTTCCCAGACCTGCACGAATTCTGGACGGATGCCTAGCTGTATGCGGCCCGCCGCCTGGTGCGCCAGGCGCTGGCGCAGCGTCTCGGGCAGACTTACGTGTACCCCGGCAAAGCCGACCCCGTCGCCCTCCACGCGGACATCGACGAAGTTCATGCCGGGGCTGCCGATGAAGTAGCCGACGAAGGTGTGCCGTGGCCGCTCGAACAGCTCGCGCGGGGTACCGAACTGAACGATCTGTCCGCCGTGCATCACCGCGATCCGGTCGGCAAAGGTCGAGGCCTCCAGCTGATCGTGGGTGACGTAGATCATGGTGATGTTGAACTGCTCGTGAATCTGCTTGAGCTTGCGCCGCAGCTTCCATTTCAGGTGTGGGTCGATCACCGTCAGAGGCTCATCGAAAAGAATCGCCGAGACATCGTCGCGCACCAGGCCGCGGCCCATGGACACCTTCTGTTTCTCGTCGGCGCTGAGGTTGCGCGCTTTCTTGTGGAGCACCCCGGCAAGGTCGAGTACCTCGGCGATCTCCTGCACCTTGGCACGTACCCGCGCGTCCGCCACCCCCTGGTTGCGCAGCGGGAAGGCCAGGTTGTCGAACACGCTCATGGTGTCGTAGACCACCGGAAACTGGAACACCTGGGCAATGTTGCGCTGTTGCGGAGACAGGGTATTGACCACCTTGCCGTCAAACAGTACCTGGCCCCGGGACGGGCTGATCAGCCCGGAGATGATGTTGAGCAAGGTCGACTTGCCGCACCCCGACGGGCCAAGCAAGGCATAGGCGCCGCCCTGCTCCCAGACATGATCGAGCTCGCGCAGCGCGTAGTCATCGATTGAACCGGGACGGCGGCTGTAACTGTGGGCAAGGTGCTGCAAGCGGATCTCGGCCATCAGGCGGTCCTCGCTTCACGCAGGCCTGGGGCCTGCACCAGCAGCCCGGCCGCGTCGAAGACAAACAGCTTGTGGATAGGGATGAACACGCGGATGGGCGTGTCGACCGGGTACTCGTGCACGCCTGGCAGGTGCAGGACCATCCGCCAGTGCTCGTTGCGCACATGCAGGAAGGTTTCCGAACCGCTGATCTCGGCCAGTTCGACCAGCACCGCCAGTTCGAGGTCATCGTCGTTGGACGGCACCAGGCTGATATGGCTCGGCCGTACGCCGAAGCGGTACTCCCCATCGCCGATGCGGCGCAGGCCGGCGTTCAGGGCAAAGTGAACCGCGCCGGCCAGGCTTACCTCGGTGCCGGCGATGCGCCCCGGGACCAGGTTGATCGGCGGCTCGCCGAACAGCTCCGCAGCCAGGATGTTGCCGGGCCGGTGATAGACCTGGGCGGTGGGCCCGCTCTGCACGATGCGCCCTTCATGCAGGACGGTGGTCGTGCCACCCAGGGCCAGGGCCTCGTTCGGCTCGGTGGTGGCGTACACAGCGATGCAGTTGCGGGCGGCGAACAGCTTGCGCATTTCCTGGCGCAGCTCTTCACGCAGCTTGTAGTCGAGGTTGACCAGAGGCTCGTCAAACAGGATCAATCCTGCATCCTTGACCAGCGCCCGGGCCATGGCCGTACGCTGCTGCTGGCCACCGGACAGTTCCAGCGGCAGGCGCGCGAGGAAGGCTTCGATACGCAGCATGCTTGCGGTCTGCCGGACCCTTTGCCGGATCTCCTTTTCGGCCATGCGCGCCTGGCGCAGCGGCGAGGCGATATTCTCGAACACGCTCAGGGTCGGGTAATTGATGAACTGCTGATAGACCATCGAGACGTTGCGCTGGCGCACCGGGCGTCCGGTCACGTCTTCGTCGTTCATCAACACACGCCCGCGGTCTGGGCGGTCAAGACCCGCCATCAAGCGCATCAGGCTGGTCTTGCCCGCCAGGGTGCGGCCCAGCAGCACGTTGAACGAGCCGGGTTCGAAGCGCAGACAGGCGTCGTCGATCCACACTTGGCCGTCGACACTGCGGCAGACATGCTCCAGCACCAGCGACATGGCGTGTCCTTCTTGTTGTTGTGGGCAGGCGCGGCTACACAGCGACTGCAGAGCGACATAGCCAGATCCGTGCCAGGCCACTGCACTGCACATGCCTGCGGGTGCGGTCACGCCCAGGGCGCGGCGCTCCCTGTCCACCGGCCTGTACAACTGCACAGTCCTGAACAACACTGAACAGCGGTCGGCAAAACAACAACCACACAGGACGGGCCCATGGCCGCATCCGCTTCGACCCATGCCCAGCTGATCCAGGCTTCCTGGGCGCGTTGCCGCGGCTACGGCCTCGACCCGCACAGCGCGCCAGACTTCGACAGCCTGAGCCCCAGCGAGCTACGCGCGCTGCTTGAGCGCCAGCAGGACCTGCTGCAGATCACCCGCGATGAGGTCATGCCGCAGTACGCCCACCTGCTGGGCAACTCCAGCTATCTGGTCATGCTCAGCGATGCCCAGGGTTGCCTGCTCGATGCGTGGGGCACCCGGCGCTTCATCGACCCGCGCCAGCAGCACGGCTTCGCCGCCGGAGCACAGTGGCGCGAGCATGGGGTCGGCACCAACGCCATCGGCACCGCGCTGGCCTGTGGCGGGCCGGTGCATGTGGGGCAGGACGAGCATTTCCTCCGGCAGAACCGCTTCATGGCCAGCGCGGCGGCGCCGCTGTTCGACGCCGAGCGGCGCCTGGCAGGGGTGCTTGATGTCTCCAGCGACAGTTACCTGCCCGCCTCGCAGACCCTGGGCCTGGTGCGCATGATGGGCCAGAGCCTGGAGAACCGTCTGATCCTCGCGCGGTTCGCCACGCACTACCGGCAACTGCTGTTCAATACCGGGCCGGACAACCTCGACAGCCCATGGGCCGGCCTGCTGGTGTTCGATGACCGTGGCCAGGTGCTGGCGGCCAACCACCGTGCCGACAGCCTGCTCGGGCAGAATCCCTTGAAGCGCACCTTGGAGCACTTGTTCCAGACACCGCTGGCCCGGCTTGTCGCCCAGCCCCAGGGGCGTCCTTTCGCCTTGCAGGTCACCGGCCGAAACCGTTTCCACTGCCAGTGGCAGGCACCGCTCGCCGACCCGGCAGCGAGCCGACCAGTACCGCCGTGCCCGCCGGGCGACGTACGCGTGGCCAAGGTGCAGGTCCAGGCTGGATTACTGCTGGAAAAGGACATCCCGCTGCTGATCCAGGGCGAGACCGGGGTGGGCAAGGACGTGCTCGTCCACGCCCTGCACCGTGCCAGCAGCCGCGCCCATGGCCCCCTGGTGGCCGTGAACTGCGCCGCGATCCCGGCCGAGCTGGTGGAATCCGAGCTGTTCGGCTACGAAAAGGGTGCCTTCACCGGTGCCCACCACAAGGGCAATCCCGGCCTGATCCGCAAGGCCGACCGAGGCATCCTGTTTCTCGACGAGATCGGCGACATGCCGCTGCCCACCCAGGCCCGCCTGCTGCGTGTGCTGCAATCGCGCAGCATCCAGCCACTGGGCAGCGGCGAGCCGATCGCCGTGGACATCCGGGTGGTTTCGGCGAGCAACCGCGACCTCGCCGCCGAGGTGCGCGGCGGCCGTTTTCGCCAAGACTTGTACTACCGTATCGCCGGTCTCACGCTGGCCCTGCCGGCGCTGCGCGAACGCAGCGACCGCCGCGCACTGATCGAACAGGTCCATGCCCAGTACCGCGAGCCCGGGCAACCCGAACGTCTGGCCTGCGAGGTGCTCGATCTGCTGCTGCGCCATCCCTGGCCAGGCAACCTGCGGCAACTGGCCAATGTGCTGCAGGTCGCACTGGCGCTGGCAGGGCCGCGACCGGTGGGTCTTGAGCATCTGCCGGAGAGTTTCATCGCCGAGTTGCCGGGCGCGCCAGCGGTTGCCAGCGCAGCGGCTGGCACTGCGCCAGCCGCTGACCTTGCCCTCTTGCTGCGTTCGGCCCAGGGCAATGTCTCCTCGCTGGCGCGAAGCCTGGGCATCAGTCGCACCACATTGTACAAGCGGATGCGCGAACAGGGCCTGGACCCCACACGCACCGCGGGGTATTAGCGGGATACCGCAGAATCCGAGCGTCCCGCCCTAGTCTCGCTGCTCCTCGTCTTTCAGGAGCAGACCATGACCCCTACCTTGCCCTTTGACCTTGCATTGCTCAACCAGGGCATGCCGCAGTGGCTACGAGAGGCCACTGCGGCCCAGCGAGCTACGCTCCAGGCGCGCGTGCGAAAGAGTCATCGCGCCGCCCGGCAGTTGGCCAGTGCGATGGCCGCGATCCCCTCGATCGATACATTCAGCCGCCCGCTGCTGCGCGACGCCCTGCGGCACTGGTATCCGGACACGCCGTTACCCTCGGTGGACCAGGCCCAGGTACTGGACCGCACCTCGGACAGCCCACGCAAGGTCTCCTGGCTGGAAGCGGCATTGCAGAACCTTGCCGCCGACACACCGGTATCGCTCTACCCCAGTACCGATGCGCTTGCGCCGATGGCGCTGGACAGTACCTTGTTCGTCAAAGGCATTCGCAACCTGGACCTTGGACAGCGTTACCAGCATGTCCTGGGGGACGTCGTCGACAATGACGCTTTTCGCACGCTGCTGCGCGAGCAGGACCGTGCCGCCTTCGCCGCCGAACTGACCACCGCACGCTTGAAGGGCCGCATCGACAGCCGCGGTGAAGAGATGGGCGAGGCTGTTCTGGCAGGCACCAGCGCTGCACCGGGTCTCGCTGACAGCTCGCGCCGGTTGCAATGCGGCTACCTGAGCCTGCTGGGGTTCGCCCTGGGTGGACCCCTGCTGGTGCGCCTGGAACCGCGCGGACAGACCGAACCCTGCCTGCTCTACCTGCCCGGCGATCCACAGGGCGCGGTGCAGCAGTACGCGTCGTTGCAAGCGGTGGGAACGGCACTGACGCAGCGGTTGTGGACGCAGGACTTCCGGCAGTTGTTCACGCGGTTCGTCAGCCATGCCGAGCAGCCTGCGTTCAATGCACGCCTGAGCGAAACCCTTTACCCGCGCTATCCCTACGCGCAACTGTATCCGCAGCCCCCGGTACTCAGGAAGGGCGAGTCGTTCAGCTGGATCAAGCGTCTGTTCCCGGCACCCCACGACATCTGGCAGGAGACCCTGGACCAGAATGCCCACCTGTCCATGGACTTTACCCCTTGGAGTGCAGAGTGCTTCGGCGCCCGGGCGCGCACTCAGGTGCAGCGCATCCTCACCGATGCCGCCAGCCTGGCAGTGCCGGTCGCACAGCTCGACGCCGCCGCGCGGCAGGCGTACATCCTCGCCTGGCTGGGCGTGGGGCTGAGCGTGTTGAACGTAGCCAGCTTCTTCGTGCCAGCCCTGGGAGAGCTGGTGCTTGTAGTGGGCGGTGCGCAAGTCGTCGATGAGTTCCTCGAGGGTGTGCATGCGCTGAATGAAGGCGAAACCGATGCGGCCATTGCTCATCTATTCGAGGTCGTTGAAAACCTGTCGCAATTCGCGGCGCTCGGCGCCGTCCACCGTGCCATCGAGGCGTCCGGCCCGTTGCGTAACTGGATAAGCATCCCTGGCAAGCAGGGCCGGCGGTTGTGGCATGGTGACCTGGCGCCCTTCACCCGCGAGACCCCATGGCCGGTTGGCACGCGCGCATCGGCCAACGGTCTGCATCAGTGGCAAGGCCAGCAGTGGCTGGTCATGGATGGCAAGGCCATGCCAGTGGAACCCGCACCGCAGGGCCGATGGCAGCTGGCTGCGACCAAAGGACACCAGTACCAGCCAGCGCTGCTCGGCGATGACGAGATCCCGTGGCGCCTGGCGCATGAACAACCGCTCGGCTGGGACGCGGCAACGCTGCTTCGGCGCCTGTCCAGCCCCACCGCGGGCGTCAGCGACCAGACCCTGTTGCGCGCACTGCGCTGTAGCGGCTACAGCGAAGGGGCCCTGCGGCGGGTGATGGTTGACCAGCGCCCCGCCCCGGCCTTGCTGCTCGACAGCTTGCAGGCTCTGGGCGCCACTCAGCGGGTCGCGGCGGCGGATGCCGATGCCGCCTTGCTGAGCCGCGACTTTCCATCCCTGAGCCCAAGGTCTCGGGGAGAGATTCTCGCCCAGGCCAACGCCAAGGACCTGAACCAGCTGCGCAGCAGCGGCCGCCTGCCCCTCCCCATTGCCGAGACTGCCCGACTGTATCTTCGCGAAGCGCGGCTGAACCGCGCCCTGCTGCGTTTTTTTCAGGCCAAGGGTCCGGTCCAGGATCGGGACGCCCTCGTGTTTGCCACGCTTGAACGGTTGCCCGGCTGGGACGGCGCGGTACGCATCGAGCTGCGCGAACATCGTCCTGGTGGTGCGCTGCTAGCGGCGGCAGGGCCCGAGGACGGCCCGGCCAAGATCCTTCTGCGCAGCGCCCAGGGCTACGAGCCGCGCGACGAACAGGGCGAACCCCTGGCCGGCACCGTGGATATCTACCAAGGTCTTCTCAATGCCCTGCCTGATCAGACGCGCGATGCCCTCGGCCTGCAGATCCATGAGCCGCTTGCGCTGCGAGACGCGTTATTCGAACGAGCCGCTGGCGACCGCCAGCGCAGCGCCCGGCAACTGGGCATGGCGCCGCTGCGCCCGCTGTTCAGGCTGCCGACCCGGCTGCTCAGCGACGCTCGCATCGGCTATGTCCTGAGCGGCCGTGGCCAGGGCTGGCGGAGCGAAGATGAGCTGTTCGACGCACTGTTTCCCGGCCCTGGGCAAGGCGATCGCGACGTGCTGCGCCAACGCCTTCGCCAGGAAGCTGGCGACAGTCCTGGCGCATTCGGCAGGCTGCTGGAAAGCCTGCAAGACGCTCAGCGCCGCCTGGATGAAACCCTCGATCACTGGATCCATGACGACACTGGCGCGCCAGCGGAGGACGCAACCCTGCGCCGTGGCGCCCGCGTGCAGGCCGCCCACGCCATCCGCCAGGCCTGGCGCCGGGAAAGTCCAGCAGACAGCAGCGCCACCCTCGACCATGTACACCTCTCCCTCGAGGCGCAACACCTTGGCCCGCTGCCGCTGCTGCCGGACCCACTCCCGCATGTCAGGCAACTGACGCTCAATGGCTGGCAGCGCGGCGCACCGCAGAACCTGGGCGCGTTCATTCAGGCGTTTCCCCAGGTACAGCATCTGGACATCGCCTCCAACCTGCTGCGCTTCATTCCGCAGGAGGTGGCCGGTCTCAGCGAGCTGCAGTCCCTGGATCTCTCGGAGAACTTCCTGCAACTGGACGATGAACACAACCTGGGCGTGCTTTCCCAACTGACCGGTCTGCGACGGCTCAACCTGACCGACGCCATGGACATGCTACCGGTCGCGGTACTGCAGCGCCTCGCGCAGTTGCCTGCCCTGTACTCGATGCAGGCGGATCTCAACAGCCTGTCGATGGAAGCCGCGCATTTTCAGGCACTGCAAGGATGGCCCGCACTGACCCATCTGAGCCTGGGCTCCAATGACATCACCCTGACCGTCGAGAGCCGTACGGCGCTGGCCGGCCTGAATCGCCTGGAGGTGCTGTTCCTGGAGGAAAATCCCTTGCAGCTGGCGCCAGACGTCAGCGGGTGGAATGCGCTGCGCGAGCTGGACCTGGCCAGCACGGGAATCACCGAATGGCCGCAGGGACTACAGTCCCTGCTCGAGCAGCAACCGTTGACGTTGCGTACGCTGGCGCTGAACACCAACGGCCTGACCGAGGTCCCGGTCTTGCGCGGCAGCGCGTTTGCCCAAGCGCTGAACCGCCAGGGGGACGAGGTGATCTATGACTTCGACGGTAATCCCTGGAGCGACGCTGCGCTGCGCAACCTCGCAGACGCTGGTTTCCAGGTGACCCCGTACTTCGAGACGGATGACCTCTGGTATCAGGACCTGCCGCAGGACCTCCAGGCGCACCGTAGCGCCACCGCCCAGGATTCACAGTGGGAACCGTTGTACGCGCTGTTCGAGCGCCTGCAAGACACGGGCGACTACCAGGCCGACCCTGAGTACATGCGTGCCCGCCTGACGCGGGTGCTGCAGGCGCTCGTCCTGCCTGCAGACAAGCAGGGCGATGGAATCTGGGGGCAGGCCCAATTGCACCAACAGGTGCTGGATGACCTCGAGGACGCCACGCAAACCTGCGTCGACCAGGCCAGTCTGCTGTTCCAGGGGATCGAAACCGAGGTCATGATCTGGCGGACCGTGGCCAATGCCGAGCCAGGGGCCGCCGATGAAACGGTTGCCCTCGGCGCAGCGGCGGGCCTGCTGCGCCAAGGCCGCCTGGACGAGCGCGTGGCCGAACTGTACAGCGCGAGGGTTGCCCGCCGCCGTGCCCTGGCCGAGGCCGCCGATGATCCCGCACGCCAAGCGGCGCCAGCCCTGCATCCAGCTGACGACCTGAGCGACGACAGCTTGACCGAGCCCAACTATCTGCTCGATGAACTCGAGATGGCCTTGTATGCACGTATTCAGCTCCAGGCACGCCTGGGATTGCCGATGCAGCCACAGGACATTCTGTTTGGTGGACTGGCGCGCTTGAGCGACGCGACGCTGAGCCGGCTCGCGCAGGCCGTGCTGTCCGAGGTCGATGCGACCCGGCTAGCGGCCTGGGCAAGCGACCAGCGCTTCTGGCGGGCATGGATCAGGCGCTTGCGCCCTGCCCCGTTCGAGGCTTTCGAACGCGAGTGGGGCGCGGCGTCGGAGTACTACACCGAGTTGAGCGAGGCCAGCGCAGGCGCCGTTCCATACCGCGGGCCCAGCGTGCCAGAGCGTTTTATCCAGGCCCTGGAGCAGCAGATGGGCAACGTGCCGGGCCTGACCTGGCGTATCGATGGCGTCTTGCAGCGCATCGATCTTGTGTCGAACCGTTATGCCGGGGAGAGCGCGTTATACGAGCAGGCCGGTCAACTGTTGCTAAGTACGCGGGGCGAAGCGGAGCAGGCGCTCTATGTGCAGGTGTCCGAAGAAATCATCGCAACAGGCCTGAACCTGGCGGTCGCTGAGTAAGGGGCATCAGCACGGCCTGGTCGCGGGCATACCGCGATCAGGCCCTCAGCGCTCAACTGGTCAGACCGGTCAATCCATAAATCTGAGTTTCGTCTCCAGGCACCTTGCCAAGCTCAAAAAATAACGCCTACACTGCAGCCGGACTGGACAAACCGGTAAGACCACAATAATTAAGTCCGTTGCTCTCTGCCTGCACAGGCATTGAAGCGAGGACACCGATCAGAGATCCTCCCATGCTCAAATGGTGCTCGCGTTCGATCTTCCTCCAAGTGGTGCTCGGCCTGCTTCTAGGCGTTGCCTGTGGCTTGAGTGCTCCCGAACTTTCCCTGCAACTCAAACCTCTCGGCGACGGCTTCATCAAGCTGATCAAGATGCTTATCGGCCTGATCGTGTTCTGTGTCGTGGTCAGCGGCATCTCCGGCGCGGGCGACCTGAAGAAGGTCGGGCGCATCGGTCTCAAATCGGTCATCTACTTCGAGGTCCTGACCACCATCGCGCTGGTCATTGGCCTGATATTCGCGTTCAGCACCGGCATCGGCAGCGGCGCGAACATTCACCTGGACCAGCTTTCCAGCGCCGACGCAGGCGCTTTGGCCGAGCGCGGCCAGCATATCCATGGCGCGTCAGCGTTCTTCATGGACCTGATCCCGACCTCGGTGGTGGGTGCCTTCGCCGACAACAATATCCTTCAGGTACTGCTGTTCTCGGTACTGTTCGGCAGCGCGCTGAACCTGGTCGGCGAGGCGGCCTCGGGTATCTCGCGGCTGATCAATGAGCTCAGCCATGTGATCTTCCGCATCATGGGCATGATCGTGCGCCTGGCCCCGATCGGCGTGTTCGGCGCCATCGCCTTCACCACCAGCAAATATGGCCTCGAATCGCTGCAACACCTGGGCGGACTGGTGGCATTGTTCTATGTCACCTGCGCGGGCTTCGTGCTGGTGGTGCTGGGCACGGTGATGCGCCTGTCCGGTCTCAAGCTGCTGCCCTTCATCAAGTACCTGCGTGAAGAGCTGACCATCGTCCTGGGCACCGCTTCGTCCGACGCCGTGCTGCCGCAGATCATGCGCAAGCTCGAGCACCTGGGCATCGGCAGCTCGACCGTTGGGCTGGTGATCCCGACTGGCTACTCGTTCAACCTCGACGGCTTCTCGATCTACCTGACCCTGGCCATCGTCTTCATCGCCAACGCCACCGGAACGCCGCTGGCCATGACCGATCTCCTGACCATTCTGCTGGTGTCCCTGGTGACTTCCAAGGGGGCCCACGGTATTCCCGGCTCGGCCCTGGTGATTCTCGCCGCGACCCTGACCGCGGTGCCGGCCATTCCGGTGGTGGGCCTGGTGCTGGTGCTGGCGGTGGACTGGTTCATGGGCATCGGCCGGGCGCTGACCAACCTCATCGGCAACTGCGTCGCCACCGTGGCCATTGCCCGCTGGGAACGCGATATCGACCTGGAACGTGCGAAGAACGTACTGGCGAACAAGCCAGGCTTCGCGCCGGTGACGCGCAAGCAGCCCAACGCGCATCAACAGGAATTCTGACCGAACAGGGCCGGCAACGATGCCGGCCCTGTCCAAGGCAATGACGCCAAGGAGCATACCGTGATCAGTTCATCGACCGTCGTCACTTCGGTGGTGGAAAAACTACGCCAGGCCCTGGCAAGGGGCCAGTGGCGCTCCGGAGACATGCTCCCCGGCCAGCGCGAACTGGCCGAGCAAATGGGTATCAGCCGGCCCAGCCTGCGCGAAGCGGTAATCGTGCTGGAAACCCTGGGCCTGGTGCGCTCGCTGCCCGGCAAGGGGGTGCTGGTACTTGATGCCGACGCCTCTGAGCCCGCCTACAGCCAGGACGCAGTGGCCAAGGCGAGCCTCGCCGACGTGCTGCAACTGCGCTACACCCTGGAACCTTTCATCGTCGGCCTGGTGGCCCAGTCGGCCAGCAGCAAGGACATCGGCCAGCTGCGCCTGACCCTGATGGACATGCGCGAAGCGCTGGAGGCCCACGACAGCGACGCCGGAGTCAACGCCTACATTGCCTTCCATGAAGAACTGTTCGCGCTGACGTCCAACCCGATCTTCCAGAGCGTGGTGCAGCAGACCGGCAACGCCCTCAAGCAGAGCGCCCAGGTGCTGCGCAATTCACCCGAGCACCTGGCGGCGCGCCTCACCGAGAACGAGGCGGTGGTGCGTGCCATCCGTGAAAAGAACAGTGCCCAGGCCAGTGCCCAGATGCGTCGGCATATCCTCCAGGAGGGCCTGCGCATGGGTATCGAACTCGACATCCCGGACGATCATCCGGGCCAATGACTACAGGAGCGAGACGATGAATGCCTGCGCCCAAGCCGTCCCTTGCCTGCCACCCCTGCTCGCGGCCGGCGAAACCCGCCTGTCGGCTGAACAGATCTACCCACGGCTGTTCGATGCCATCCTCGAACAGCGCCTGGCCCCTGGCAGTCCCCTGCCCGAGCAGGCGCTGGGCGATGCATTCGGGGTCAGCCGCACGGTGATCCGCCGCGTGCTGGGCCGCTTGTCTGACCAGCACGTGGTGGTCCAGAAGCCCAGCCACACCGCGCATCTCGCCACGCCCGACCCGCAGCAGGCGCGGCAGATTCTCAGTGCCAGGCGCTTGGCCGAGATCACCTTGATCGACCTCGCCACACAGCGCTCGCGCCCTGCGCAGATCCGCCAGCTACGCCAGCTGGTCGAACGCGAACGCCAGCATCACGAGCAGGGCCAGCGCTGCGCGGCTATCCGCCTGGGCGGCGAATTTCACCTCAAGCTTGCGCAGATCGCCAACAACGCCCCCCTCACTCGATTCCTGAATGGCCTGGTGCCGATGACCTCACTGATCATCGCCCGTTACGAGTCGCACGCGTGCGACCACTGCGCCTGGCAAGAGCACGCTGCAATCATCGACGCGGTGGAAGACGGCGATGGCGACGCCGCACGGGTGCTGATGCACCAGCACCTGGACCGGCTGGAGGCCAAGCTGGAGCTGGCGCTGGATTGACGGCGGGCACGGCCAGCGTACCCGGCTCTATACTCATATACCGCCCCGGTCCATGCACAGGGGGACCACGCTCTTGAAGCTGCTTGTCTCGCTCCTGCTCTGCCTGCTCCTGGCACTGGCCGGTTGCGCGGGCAAGCCGCGCACCGCTGCGCCGCCGCCGGTGATTCTCTCGCCTGCCGCCTGGCACCAGATCGACCAGGAGCTGGTGCAGGCCTCTCTGGGCGCCACGGGGTCGGCCAACGACTACGCCCGGCGCTCGATGCGCGTGTGGAAGGAGCGCGTGCAACAGCGCACTGAAAGCGACTTCATCCCCTGGTTCACCGGCTACTGGACCCAGCAATGGCTGACCCTCAAGGTGGCCTGGTACAGGATGAACAGCGGCGAAGGCCATGAGCCCGCCGAAAAACGCCTGGCGCTCTACCTGCAGGCGCAATACATCGACCGGGTCATCGAACCGGTGGCCCGCGAGATCAATCCCGAGGGCATCCGGGACCGCGCCACCGAGTTGTACCTGCAGCTCTTCGGGCAGCAACTGCCCGCCATCATCAGCCGATACCGTGCACCGCCCGACCAACTGAGCCAGCGCCTCAACCGCATACCGGCCATCGCCCTGGGCCCGCCCTCCGCACGCGATGCCACCCTCTATCAGCTGCTGCGTGCCAAGCCCCTGCAGCAGCTGCCCGCCTACAGCGCGTTGCGCCAGCACTTGCACGATCAAGCCAGCAAGGAACCCGGACAGACCCAGGTCGGCTTGTCTTCGGTGGCCACCCGTGCCAGCGAGAAGCTCGGTGCCACACTGGCCCCGCGCGGTATTGCCAGCGCCGTGGCCGCGGCAGTGGGCAAGGCGGCAGGCACGCTGATATCACTGGCCGCGGCGGGCTACGGCATGATCACCCATGACCGTGAACACCCGGAAATGGTCGAGCAGCTCCGAGTGATCCTCAACGTGGCATTGAACGAGGAATGGCAAGGGCTGATGGAGAATCGCCAGAGCGGTGCCATGTCGGGGGTCTACTACCTGTCCGGACAGGTCGAGGACTCGCTCATGCGCGGCCGGGCACAGTAGGCGGCTCGTCCGTTCGTCGCCTCCCGAGAAATGATTGAGTCTTGCGTCTTAAACCTTTCGCAGCGCTTGCCGATACAGCCAGGTTCAGTTCCGCCATGCGTCACGAGCACGTGGCGGCTTTCCTCAGCAAGGCTCAAGGTCTCGAAACATGAACCTGAAGTTCCGCCACAAGATTCTTCTCAGCGCCTGCGGCGTGGTCATCGTGGCGTTCGCGCTGTTCACGCTCTACAACGATTACCTGCAACGCAACACCTTGCGCCATAACATCGAATCATCGGTTCGTCAATCCGGGGCGCTGGCCGCGAGCAGTGTGCAGAACTGGATGAGCGGACGCATCCTGGTCCTGGAAAACCTTGCCCAGGACATCGCCCAGCAAGGCGCCGGCGGTGATATCGCAAGCCTGATCGATCAGCCGTCCTACACCCGCAACTTCCTCTTCACCTACCTCGGCCAGGCCAACGGCGTGTTCATCCAGCGTCCGGACGAGGCCATGCCCCCGGGTTATGACCCGCGCGAGCGCCCCTGGTACGGCACCACTGCGTCTGCCCGCCAGACGGTGCTGACCGCGCCTTACCAGGATCCGGTCCACGGCTTGGTGGTGACAATCGCCACACCGGTCAGTAGCAAGACCAGCGGCGAGCTGACGGGCGTAGTGGGCGGCGACGTGACCCTGGCCACCCTGGTCGAGATCATCAATGCCGTGGACTTCGGCGGTATCGGCCAGGCTTTCCTCGTCGACCGTGACGGCCAGGTGATGGTCAGCCCGGATAAACGGCAGGTGATGAAGAGTCTCGAAGAGATCTATCCAGGCAGCGGCCTGCGCGTTGACGCGAGCACCCACGAAGTGACCCTCGATGGCCAGGCCCGCCTGGTTTCCTTCACCCCTGTCGCTGGCCTGCCGTCGGCGCAGTGGTACATCGGGCTGTCGATCGACAAGGAGAAGGCCTATGCCGCCCTCGCCGAGTTCCGTACCTCGGCCATCATCGCCATGCTCATCGCCTTGGCCGCCATCGTCGGCCTGCTGGGCGTGCTGATCCCGGTGCTGATGCGTCCACTGACCATCATGGGACGCGCCATGCAGGACATCGCCGAGGGCGAAGGCGACCTGACCCGGCGCCTGGTGGTGCAGAACAAGGACGAGTTCGGTGAACTGGCCACTTCGTTCAACCGATTTGTCGAGCGCATCCACACCTCGATCGCCGAGGTATCGTCGGTTACCCGCCAGGTGCATGACCTGTCCGAGCAGGTCATGAGCGCCTCGAACGCTTCGATCAGCGGCTCCGAAGAGCAGAGCATGCGCACCAGCAGCGTGGCGGCGGCGATCAACCAGCTGGGCGCTGCCACCCAGGAAATTGCCCGCAACGCCGCCGACGCCTCGCAGCACGCCAGTGGCGCCAGCGAACAGGCCAACGATGGCCGCCAGGTGGTCGAGCAGACCATCGCCAGCATGGCGACGCTGTCGCAGAAGATCAGCGAGTCCTGCCAGCAGATCGAGATCCTCAACACCAGCACCGACGATATCGGCCAGATCCTCGACGTGATCAAGGGCATTTCCCAGCAGACCAACCTGCTGGCGCTCAACGCCGCGATCGAAGCGGCCCGCGCCGGTGAAGCCGGGCGCGGCTTCGCGGTGGTGGCGGACGAGGTGCGCAACCTGGCCCACCGTACCCAGGAGTCGGCCGAAGAGATCCGCCGTATGATCACCGCCCTGCAGGTCGGCTCCCGCGAGGCCGTGCACACCATGAACGCCAGCCAGGTGTCCAGCGAGCAGAGCGTGCAGGTGGCCAACCGCGCCGGTGACCGCCTGTCGAGTGTTACCCAGCGCATTGGTGAGATCGACGGCATGAACCAGTCGGTGGCCGCCGCGACCGAAGAGCAGACGGCGGTGGTGGAAAGCCTGAATTTGGATGTCACGCAGATCAACATGCTCAACCAGCAGGGGGTCGAGCACCTGAACCAGACGCTGCGCCATTGCGATGCGCTTAGCCAGCAGGCCGGGCGCCTGAAGCAACTGGTGGGCAGTTTCCGCATCTGACCGCAGGAGCGCCGGCGATGAGGCCTGCCCGGACGACCTCATCGCCGCCATGGATGTGGCCTGCCGTTGGTCGATACCCACGAAAGAATTAACACTGTCCTTTCAATCTTTTACGGCCTGGGCCGATATCGCTAGCGTCAGGGTATGTCTTCTTCGCCTCACCAGCGCAAGGTACCCATTTCTCAGCAAGGCCCAAGGTCTCGAAACATGAACCTGAAGTTCCGCCACAAGATTCTCCTGAGCGCCTGCGGCGTGGTCGTTCTGGCCTTCGCCCTGTTCACGCTCTACAACGACTACCTGCAACGCAGCACCATCAGCCAGAACATCGAGTCGTCGGTACGCCAGTCCGGCGCCCTGACCGCCAGCAGCGTGCAGAACTGGATGAGCGGACGCATCCTGGTGCTGGAAAACCTCGCCCAGGACATCGCCCAGCAAGGTGCTGGCGACAACCTGCCGGGCCTGGTCGACCAGCCCTCCTACACCCGCAACTTCCTGTTCACCTACCTGGGCCGGGCCGACGGCCAGTTCACCCAGCGCCCCGACGCCACCATGCCCGCTGGCTATGATCCGCGTCAGCGTCCCTGGTACAGCACTGCCGCAACGGCGCGCCAGACAGTGCTCACCCCGCCCTACCGCGCCGCGGTCGGCGGCCTGGTGGTCACCGTCGCCATCCCGGTCAACAGCAAGACCAATGGCGAACTGCTCGGGGTGGTTGGCGGCGACGTGAGCCTGGACACCCTGGTCGAGATCATCAACGCGGTGGACTTCGGCGGCATCGGACACGCGTTTCTCGCCGACCGTGACGGCCAGGTAATCGTCAGTCCCGACGAGGGCCAGGTGATGAAAAACCTCAAGGACATCTATCCCGGCGCCAACCTGCGGGTAGAGCCGGGCATGCAGAAGGCTACCCTGGACGGTCATGAGCGGATCATCTCGTTCACCCCGGTCAGCGGCCTGCCGTCGGCGCAGTGGTACATCGGCCTGTCCATCGACAAGGACAAAGCCTACGCCGCGCTGGATCAGTTCCGTACCTCGGCCATCATAGCCATGCTTATCGCCGTGGCGGTGATTCTCGGCCTGCTGGGCCTGCTGATCCCGGTGCTGATGCGCCCACTGACCACCATGGGCCGCGCCATGCAGGACATCGCCGAAGGTGAAGGCGACTTGACCCGTCGCCTGGTGGTGGAGAACAAGGATGAATTCGGTGAACTGGCCACTTCGTTCAACCGCTTTGTCGAGCGTATCCATAGCTCGATCAGCGAAGTCTCGTCGGTCACCCGCCAGGTGCACGACCTGTCCGAGCGGGTCATGACGGCGTCTAACGCTTCGATCAGCGGCTCCGAAGAGCAAAGCATGCGCACCAACAGCGTGGCAGCGGCCATCAACCAGCTCGGTGCCGCGACCCAGGAGATCGCTCGCAATGCCGCCGATGCCTCGCAGCATGCCAGTGGCGCCAGCGAGCAGGCCAGCGATGGTCGCCAGGTAGTCGAGCAGACCATCGCCAGCATGGCGGCGCTGTCGCAGAAGATCAGCGAGTCCTGCCAGCAGATCGAGACGCTCAACACCAGTACCGACGACATCGGCCAGATCCTCGACGTGATCAAGGGCATTTCCCAGCAGACCAACCTGCTGGCGCTCAACGCCGCGATCGAAGCGGCCCGCGCCGGTGAGGCCGGGCGCGGCTTCGCAGTGGTAGCCGATGAAGTGCGCAACCTGGCCCACCGCACCCAGGAGTCGGCCGAAGAGATCCACCGCATGATCACCACGCTGCAGGTCGGCTCCCGCGAGGCCGTGCACACCATGAACGCCAGCCAGGTTTCCAGCGAGCAGAGCGTGCAGGTGGCCAACCGCGCCGGTGACCGCCTGTCGAGCGTTACCCAGCGCATTGGCGAGATCGACGGGATGAACCAGTCGGTGGCCGCCGCGACCGAAGAGCAGACGGCGGTGGTCGAAAGCCTGAACATGGACATCAGCCAGATCAATGCGCTGAACCAGCAGGGCGTGGAGCACCTGAACCAGACCTTGGCCCATTGCGATGCCTTGAGCCAGCAGGCTGGACGTTTGAAACAGCTGGTAGGCAGTTTCAGGATCTGATCCGCATGCGCCGTCCGTGCCCATGCGGGCCGGCGCACTAATCGGTCTCGGTTATAACCTAATAACGAACAAGTCTATTTCGCTATATAAAAGACCTTTATGCTGGCACGCATCCGATCACGGGCATGTTGGGCGTCGAGTAGCGTATGGATGTTGGTTCTTTCGGTTTCACCCTTGCGGGACTGGTTGTAGGTTTCATCGTTGGCATGACGGGGGTGGGTGGCGGTTCCCTGATGACCCCGATCCTGCTCTGGTTCGGCATTCACCCGGCCACGGCCGTCGGCACCGACCTCCTCTATGCCGCGATCACCAAGGCCAGCGGCGTCTGGGTTCACAGCCGCAACAAGAACATCGACTGGAAGATTACCGGTCTGCTGAGCATGGGCAGCGTCCCTGCGGCGGCCCTGACCTTGTGGTTCCTGAGCACCCTGCATGCCGACACCTCCGCGCTCAACGCGGTGATCAAGCAGGGCTTGGCGGTGGTGCTGATACTCACGGCCCTGGCCATCATGTTCAAGTCGCGCCTGCAGGCGTTCGCCAGCAAGCACGCGGGCGATCACTACCACCTCAGCGACCGCACCCTGAACACCCTCACGGTGCTCACCGGCGTAGTCCTGGGCGTGATGGTCACCTTGACGTCGATCGGCGCGGGCGCCCTGGGCACCGTGGCGCTGTTCCTGCTGTATCCCTTCCTGGTCACCCGCCGCCTGGTCGGCACCGAGATCGCCCATGCCGTGCCGCTGACCCTGGTCGCCGGCCTGGGCCATGCCAGCATGGGCAACATGGACTGGTCGCTGCTGGGCTACCTGCTGCTGGGCTCGCTGCCAGGGATCTACATGGGCAGCCACCTGACCGGCCGCATCTCCGACAATGTGCTGCGTCCTTGCCTGGCCGCGATGCTGTTGCTGATCGGCTACAAGCTGGCTTTCTGACCAGAGCCAGGCCGGGCAGTGGCAGCCGCCGCAAATGGCCCCCGCCTCTGAGTGTGAGGAATTTCCGAGATTTGCTGTAGGATGAATCGTTAATCCTGTCTGCACCAAGGTGCGTCGTTCAACCATCTTGCTGCGAGTCCCTGACGATGCCCGACGCATCCGGCAAATCTCCATCCCCCCTGCTCACTGCCCTGCGCCAAGGCACCGGCCCCTGTCACCGGGCGCTGGAAGACCGCCTGCCCTTCTTCGATGATCGCTTCGACCACCCTGCCTACCAGCGCCTGGTGACCGCCTACTACGGTTTCCACGCACCGCTCGAGCAGGCCCTGGCCGGTTTCCTGCACGCCATCGAACCGCAGCGCCGGCTCAAGACGCCCGCGCTGGTCACCGACCTGCAGAACCTCGGACTGACACCAGCGCAAATAGACGCGCTACCCCTGTGCCGGGACCTGCCCCACATCGCCGACGAAGCCCAGGCCCTCGGCGTTGCCTACGTGCTGGAGGGCTCGACCCTGGGTGGCCAGGTGCTCAAGCGGGCCATGGCCGAACGCCTGGCCATCGGCGCCGGCAACGGCGGTGCCTTTCTCGATGTCTATGGCTCAGAGACCGGATTGCTCTGGCGCGGTTTCCTGCACTATCTCGGGACTGCCCCCAACTCGCCTGCGGATCAGGCACGCGTGGCACAAGCCGCCATCGACACATTCACATGCTTCGAGCGCTGGCTCGAGAGCCGGGAGGTGCTGCTGTGACTGCTGGCAACAAGGACACTTTCGAGCAACTGCTGGCCAACTGCGCCGACGAGCCGATCCAGTACCCAGGGGCCATCCAGCCCCATGGCGTGCTGATGACACTCAGCGAAGCCAACCTCGGGATCATCCAGGTCAGCGCCAACGTTGGCGAACTGCTTGGCCTTGAAGCCAACGAGGTGTTGGGCAAGTCCCTTGCGGCCCTGATTGGCGCGCGTCTGGCCAGGCAAGTGCGCACGGTAGTCGAGCAGGACCTCGATGAAACCCTGCAGCCTCTGACACTCAAGGTCAACGGCCGGATTTTCGAAGGTTTCCTGCACCGTCACCAGGGCTTGCTGATTTTCGAGATGGAACTCCTCGCCCGCGCCAACGGCGATGCCCACGCTCATCTCAATCGCCTGCTGCAACGCCTTCAGGCGGCGCGCAGCCTGGACGAGCTGCACCAGTTGAGCGTGCGCGAAGTCCAGGCCCTCACCGGTTACGACCGGGTGCTGATCTACCGTTTCGAGGAAGAAGGCCATGGCCAGGTCATCGCCGAGGCGACCAGCCCGGGCATGGAGCTGTTCAACGGTCTTTACTTCCCGGCGTCCGACATCCCCCAGCAGGCGCGCGCGCTGTACCAGAGCAACTGGTTGCGGATCATTCCGGATGCAGCCTACCAGCCGGTGCCGATCGTCCCGGCCATGCGTCCCGACACCGGAAGCCCGCTGGACCTGAGCTTCGCAACCTTGCGCAGCGTCTCGCCGATCCATTGCCAGTACATGCAGAACATGGGCGTGCTGTCGTCGATGAGTATTTCCCTGATCAGCGACGGCAAGCTCTGGGGCCTGATCAGCTGTGGCAACCGCGAGCCCTTGCATGTGCCCAGCAGCCTGCGCAGTGCCTGCAAGACCATCGGCCAGGTGCTGTCGTTGCAGATCAGCGCACTTGAAGCCTTGCAGCTGGCCGCCCAGCGCAGCGCCAAGCTCGACACGCTGGGCGAGCTCGGTCAAGCCATGCACGACAGCGCCGGCACCGTATTCGACGGCCTGGCCGGGCAGACCGGGCGGCTTCTGCGACTGGTCAGCGCCAGCGGCGTTGCGATCATCGAAGACGGGCAACTGCGCACAGCAGGCCTATGCCCGGAGCCCGAGCAGATCCACGCACTGCACCAGTGGATCGAGACCCAGGATACCCCGGTCTACGCCTGCGACTCGCTCGGCAGCGTGTACCCGCCAGCGGCGGCCTACCGCACGCTGGCAAGTGGTGTACTCGCGCTGAGCCTGCCCAAGCCGGTCACCAACGGCATCCTCTGGTTCCGCCCCGAGGTCAAGGAAACCCTCAACTGGAGCGGCGACCCGAACAAGCCGCTGCACATGGAGAATTCCGCCACCGGCCTGCGCTTGCGCCCACGCACTTCGTTCGAGATCTGGAAGGTCGAGATGCAAGGGATCTCGCGCAAGTGGGAGCATGGCGACCGGTTTGCCGCCAACGACCTGCGCCGCTCGGCGCTGGAGATCGACCTGAGCCACCAGGTGCTCAAGGAACAGGCTGCCGTGCGCGCGCGCGATGAGCTGGTGGCGGTGGTTTCCCACGACCTGCGCAACCCGATGACCATCATCTCGATGCTCTGCGGCCTGCTGCAGAAATCCTACAGCGCCGATGGCGCAAATGCTTCGCAGCGCGTCTCCACGGCCATCAGCACCATGCAGCAAGCCACCAGCCGCATGAACGCGTTGCTCGACGACCTGCTCGACACCTCGAAGATCGAAGCGGGGCGCTACACCATCGCACCCAAGCCGCTGAACGTGAACCACATGTTCGAAGAGGCCTACGCCCTGCTCGTCCCCCTGGCCACCAGCAAGTCCGTCGAGCTGACCTTCCACGCCGAGCCAGGCCTGCATATCCATGCCGACCCCGAGCGGCTGTTCCAGGTGCTGTCGAACCTGATCGGCAACGCCATCAAGTTCACCGGCGCCGCGGGCAAGGTCGGCGTCACCGCAGTGGCTGACGGTCCCCACATCGCCTTCAGCGTGCGCGACACGGGCAAGGGCATCCCGGCCGAGCAGTTGCCGCACGTCTTCGACCGCTACTGGACCGCCCGCGAAGGCAACCCCAACGGCACCGGGCTTGGACTGTACATTTCGCAGGGCATCATCAAGGCCCATGGCGGCGTGATCAGCGCGCAGAGTGAACTGGGCGAAGGCAGCGCCTTCCACTTCACCGTGCCGCGGCATGATGAAGCGTAGCGGCCGCAACACTGCTCAGACGATGACCAGCAACAGCAGCCACACCCCTGCCGCCGCGCCAAGCCACACGGCGACACGCGGCATATAGGGCAGCAGCATCACCAGCACCAGGCCCGCCAGCGAAAGCACCCCGAACCACCCTACCGGCCCCATCGCCCACCCCCACGCTGCCACGCAGAGCAGAAAACTCACCGCCAGTCCCGTCCAGCCCAGCCCCCGCAGCACCCTGCGCTGCCAGACCGTGCACGTCCGGCCCCAGACCTGCTTGTAGTGCCGCTCCAGCCCCTGGCACAGCGCGAGCATTCCGCTGTAGGCAAACAGCAGCCCACCCATGAACATCATCCCCATTACCTGACCTCCACTGTCTTGGCGCCAACCCGCACTCTGGCCGGCTCATCCCCTGCGACCGCACAACGCCACGCCGCCAGGGCCAGCAATACGCCCAGTACCAGGCTGCTCAGCTCCAGAACGACTCGCGTCCGATCGGCAATCCCGGTAAAGGCACCCAGCAGTCCCAGGCCGCTGCAGAGCACTGCCGCCACCACGAGCTGCTCGACCCACGCGCGCTTCGCCGGGCGGACCCAGGCATGCAGCAAGGCCAGCGACCACAACCCGAAGAACGCCCGCACTTCCCAGCCCTGGCGGTGGCCCAGTTCCGCCGGCAACATGCGGCTGGCCCACAGCAAGCCGATGCAGGCCACCAGCAGACCGGCGACGAAGGCGACGTTGAACACCTCCGCCACCCGGTACCAGCGCCGCGCCGACACATCGGCCTTGCTGCCCGCGTACTTGCGAGCGCGCTTGACGCAGAACAGCACCAGGCCGCTGGCGATCATCACGCAGCTGACCAACCCGCAGACAAAGTACAACCAGCGCATGAAGTAGCCGCCGAACTGGGCGAAGTGCAGGCCGGACATCACCCGCTGGGTCAGCGGCGCCGGCCGCAGATCGGGCACATCGCCGAGCAGCTCGCCACTGACGCCGTCGAAGACCATCGCCTGGCCCTTGGTCAGTGCAATGCGGTTGCCCAGCACCGGACGAATCTCGACCCGCGCGCCCGCAGTGTTCGGGTTACGCACGTTGACGCCGCCGATCGACCCCATGCGTGCCTCGGCCTGGGCCAGCAGTGGCGCCAGCTCGACCAGTTGGGCCGGCTGCCTGAGCGCCTGGCGCGGTTGCTCCACGCGTGCATTGCCCTGGGCCTGGAAGTAGGCGCGTGTATCGCCCTCGAACAGGGTGTCGACGGCGGCGGGCATGTAGATCAGCATGAAGATCACCAGTCCCGTGTAGGTGATCATCAGGTGGAACGGCAGCAGCAGCACCGCGCTGGCATTGTGAAAGTCCAGCCAGGAGCGCTGGCCCTTGTTCGGCCTGAAGGTGAAGAATTCCTTGAAGATCTTCTTGTGGATGACGATGCCGGTCACCAGTCCCGCCAGCATCACCATCGCCAGCGCGCCGACCACCCAGATGCCCCAGTTGCGCGGCAGGTTTAGGGTGAAGTGAAAGCGGAAGAAAAAGTTGCCGCCAACACTCTCGCGCACGTCCAGCACTTCACCGGTCTGTGGATCGAGCTGCACACTCTTGCCGTGGCGGCGGTCCCCGGTGGACACACGGAGCCCCGGGGACCGGTCGGTCGGCAAGCTGATCCCCCAATTGCCGGCGGTTGGCTCGTGCTCTTGCAGATAGGCGAGCGCCCGCCGCGTGGCCTGGGCCTGACTAACCTCGGCGGCGGGGATCTCGGGGTGCATCCAGTGATCGATTTCCTTGTCGAACACCGCCAGCGTCCCGGTCACGAAGATCGCATACAGCAGCCAGCCGAAGATCAGCCCTGCCCAGGTATGCAGCCAGGACATGTTCTGGGTAAAGGTCTTGGTCTTCATTTCAAGCCACCCCCCCCATGGGCCAGAACGCCACCAGCGCCAGTGGCGCTGCCACCCCTGCCGGCGCCCAGGCCCGAAGTGCATCGCGGCTGGCGAACGCCCAGAGCATCGCCCCGGTATAGAAGGCGAAGGCCGGCAGCGTCGACACGATCACCGCATCGCTGGCTGACAGCGGCAGCACACGGGCCAGGAAGGCCGTGATCGCATAGGTAAAGAGGTAACCGCCAAGCAACGCCGCGGCACTGCGCGACAGGATCGCCAGCCAGGCGGGTGTGGACTTGATCATCCAAAGCTCCTTTTGGGTGTTTACCTTGATCGGCCGGAAGGCAGGCTGTCCCCCTCTGCCCACACCGCGGCCCCGACACGAGAAAAGCCGCCCAGGCCTGGTCGATGCGCGACGAGGCGAGGGCAGCCGGGGGTAACGCAGGATCAGGTCAGAACGTGATGTTCAGTGCGGCGAACACCGCGCGGCCTGGCTGGTTGTAGGTGTTGGCGCCCGAGCTGCTGGCGTTGCCACCGCGATAGATCTGCTTGTCGAACACGTTGTTCACGCCAAGGCGCACGTCGTAGTGCTCGTTGAATTTGTAACCGGTGCTGACATCGACCAGGCCGTAGGCTTCGACGTCCTCCTGGGCATCGATGTCGTAGCTTTCCTGGGTGCGATAGTTGTACTTGGGCGACTTCTGTTTGCCGAAATAGGTACCGGCGACCTGGAACGACAGCTGCTCGGTGGCGCGCCAGTCCAGGGTCGTGTTGACCGTGTACTCCGGGATCACGCTGAGCGGCTCGCCGGTATCGCGGTTGTCGTTCTTGAGCATCCAGGTGAGGTTGGTATTCCAGTCCAGCGACGGGGTCAGCTCGATGAAGAAGTTGCCTTCCACGCCTTCGACCAGGGCCTTGCCGGCGTTTTCCCACTGGGTCACGCGGCGTCCGGCATTGATATCGTAGATCACGTCGGTGCCGCCGATGATCTTGTTCTTGTAGTCGTTGCGGAAGTAGGTCGCGCTGGTACGCCAGGTGCCACGGTCGTACAGCAGGCCGATCTCCTTGTTGATGCTGGTTTCCGGTTCGAGGTCGGCATTGCCCTGCAGATAACAGCCGCCGGAGTTGGTCTGCTGGACGCTGCAACCGTTGCCGCGGCTGTAGAGCAGATAGTTGGAGTTGTACTGGTACAGGTTCGGGGTCTTGTAGGCCCGGGCGATGCCGCCCTTGACGGTCAGCGCGTCGGTCAGCTTGTGCGACACGTTCAGGCTTGGGCTGAGGTTGTCACCAAACTCTTCGTGGTGGTCCAGGCGCAGGCCGGGGGTGACCGTGGTGTCGCCGATGACAATGTTGTCTTCGACGAACAGCGCATAGCTCTTGGCCGTCATCTTGGTCTCACTGCGGTCGAAGCCATCGATCACATCGCCGCCATTGCCCGACGGGTCGAAGCTCTGGGCACGGAACGAGCCCTGGTCGTTGAGCGACTCGTAGAGGTACTCGCCGCCGAGGGTCATGACATGCTCGGTGTTGCCCATGGCGAACGGCAGGTTCACTTCACTGGCAAGGCGGGTATTGCGCAGACGCGACATGTCCGCGCCCGAATCGTTGATCGAGCCCTCGGGACCGCCGGCCAGGCCTTCGTTCATGCGCCAGTTGCGCACGTACTGGTAAGACAGCGAGGTCTTGGTCGAGCCCCAGTCGAAGTCGCCCAGGTGGGTCAGGTCGTAGGTGTTACGCTGCATGACGTTGGTTTCATGGCCATACAGGCTGGAGATGTAGTCCGGGTTGCTGCCGCCGTTGCTGTTCATGGTGTCGCCGGCATAGATGTTGCCTTGGCGGCTGTAGCCTGCGCTCGCTTCGAGGCGATGCTGGTCGTTGAGCCTCCAGCTCAGCAGGCCGTTGATGTCCTTGTTGCGAACGCCTTCTCGGCCGGCGGACAGGGCACTGTTGGCGTGATCGGCGTTGATGTCGATGTCGTCGGCGTCGCTTTTTGCCAGGCCACCATACAGGCGGAAACCCAGGTTCTCGGTCAGCCCGCCGCTCAGGTTGAAGTTGGCGCGGCGGCTGGCGCCTTCGGCGCTGTCCTCGGGCATCTGCGTGTACAGGTTGAGGCTGCCCTTGAGCTCGTCCGTCGGGCGCTTGGTGATGATGTTCACCACCCCGCCCATGGCGCCGGAGCCATAACGCGCCGCCGCCGGACCGCGCAGGATCTCGATGCGCTCGACCGCCTCGGCCGGCACCCAGTTGGTTTCGCCCCGGGTGTCGCGGTCGCCGTTCCAGCCGTAGCGCACCGCGTTGCGTCCGCTCGATGGCTTGCCATCGATCAGGATGAGGGTGTTTTCCGGGCCCATGCCGCGCAGGTCGATCTGACGGTTGTTGCCCCGCGCGCCACTGGCGCTGTTGCCGGTCAGGTTGACGCCCGGCTCGCGGCGGATGATGTCCGACAGGTCATTGGCCGGTGGGCGACGCTTGATATCTTCCTCGGTGATGACCGAAGACCCCAGCGCCTGTCGGGCTTCTTCCTCGGCGGTGACCATGGTGTTCTGGATCACCAGCGCATTATCGCTGACCGGGATTTCCAGTACCTCACTGGAGGTGACTTCTTCAGCATGGACCGGTGTCGCGAGCATCGCAGGCGATGCCAGTGCGACAAAGGCCAGGGCCAGGCTGTTGGGTGAGGTTCTGGACTGCATTTCTCTACGTCTCCGTGTATTTGGGTAGCCACAGGGACGGTAAATATATTGATTCTCAAATAGGTTTAAATCTTATTTACGAAATTTACATCTTTGTATGGAACTCACCTTCTGCCATCCCTGGCAATCACATGCCGCAGTATTTCTCCCTGTCTCACCCTAACCGCCAAAGCTGCTCCACCTGCGTCGTATAGCTGCGGCTCATCATCTCCCTACGCATCGCCCAGTCCGGATCCGTCGGCACCGCCGCCGGGCGCAGCGTACCCCTGCCCCACCGGCCGTTGATGCAATCGAGCACTTGCATCACCCGTTCGTCCTTCAGCGGCTGCGAGGCCGTGAACAGGTCGTCCGTGTATTCCCCGCGCTGGCAGAGGTCAAGCAGCAGCACCTCGGCCTTGCTGTACTTGAATCCCGGCCGGTACAGGCGTGCGGTCGCCTCCATCGCCATGCGGGTCAGCAGGCGCACGTCATCGGTGGGATACGGCAACTGCACCACCAGGCCCTTGGCGTACTTGGCCTCGTCCGGATTGAACATCCCGGTGCGGATGCTCACGCGCATCTTGCGGCACACCGAACCCTGCGCCCGCAGCTTCTCGGAGGCGCGCATCACATAGGTGGCGACTGCTTCCTTGATTGGCGCAAGCTCCGCCACGCGCTGGCCGAACATGCGGCTGCAACAGATCTCCTGCTTCGGCGGGTCGGGCTCGTCAAGTTCCAGGCACGGCGTGCCTGCCAGCTCGCGGGCGGTCTTCTCGATCACCACGCTGAAGGTCTTGCGCAGCGTCCAGGGGTCGGCCCGGGACAGGTCCCAGGCGCTGATGATCTTCATCTCGCGCAGGTGCGCGGTCATGCGCCGGCCGATGCCCCAGACATCGGAGACCTCGCACTTCTTCAGCACCCAGTCGCGCTTGGCCGGGCCGCGCAGGTCCACCACCCCGCCGCTCTGGATCTGCCAGCGCTTGGCGGCATGGTTGGCGAGCTTGGCCAGCGTCTTGGTGCCGGCGATGCCGATGCCGACCGGGATCCCGGTGTCGCGCAACACCTTGGCGCGCAGGTCTCGCCCCAGCATGTCGAGGCTGCCTGGCACGCCAGTCAGCTCGGCGAAGGCTTCGTCGATGGAGTAGACCTCAAGGCTGGGGACCATGCCCTCGATCACCGACATCACCCGCTGGCTCATGTCGCCATACAGCGCATAGTTGGACGAAAACGCCACCACCCCATGCTTGCGCAAGGTGTCCTTGACCAGGAAATACGGCTCGCCCATCTTCACGAACGGCTTGGCGTCGGCACTGCGGGCGATGACGCAGCCGTCGTTGTTGCTCAGCACCACGATGGGCGTGCGCAGCAGGTCTGGGCGGAATACCCGTTCGCAGCTCGCGTAGAAGCTGTTGCAGTCGATCAGCGCGAAGACCGTCTCAGGCGAGGTTGTCATGGCTGCGCACACTGAAGGTGACGACGCCCCAGATCAGCAATTCATCGCCTTCGAGGATATAACGCGGGGGGAAGCGCTTGTTTTCCGACATCAACGCGACCTGGTGCCCGAGCTTGTGCAGGCGCTTGCACAGCGGCTCGCCATTGATCGCGGCGATCACGATCTGCCCGTGTCGCGCCTCCTGCGACCGGTCGACCACGATCAGGTCGCCGTCGAAGATGCCGGCGCCCTGCATGCTGTCGCCGTCTATCCTCACCAGGTACATGTGTGGCGCGCGGATATTGAACAGCTCGTCCAGCGAGATCTGCTGCTCCATGTGGTCCGCTGCCGGCGAGGGAAAACCCGCCGGCACTTGAAAGGAATACTGCGCGAGCAGCTGCCCGCCCGACGCAATCGCACCGAGAATGGAAACCATGATAAGACGGCCTTGTATTTCTACTGTATATGCATACAGTTAACTAGCTGGCGGGCATCCGGTCAAATTCAACGTGCAAATATCGACAGAAGGAGCAGCGCATGTGCGGACGATTCGTCCAGTCCAGGGACATAACGGATTACCTGCACGAACTCGATTCCGAGCAGGACGTGATCAGCGGCTACGACCGCACCCCGGTCAACCGCTACAACGTCGCCCCCGGCACCCGCGTGCTGATCCTGCACAACGCCGACGATGGCCTGCGCATCGATCCGTGCCACTGGGGCTGGGCGCCCTTCTGGGCCGCCAGCAAGCGCCCGGCGCCGATCAACGCCCGGGTCGAGACCGTGACCACCGGCAAGTTCTTCAAGGCGCTCTGGCCCCAGGGCCGCGCGCTGGTGATGGCCGACGGCTGGTACGAATGGGTAAGCGACCCCCGGGACCCCAAGCGCAAGCAGCCCTACTTCATCCGCCTGAAGGGCCAGGCACCCATGTTCATGGCGGCGCTGGCCGAGGTGCATGCCGGGCTCGAGCCGAATGAAGGGGACGGTTTTGTCATCATCACTGCAGCCAGCGACCAGGGGATGCTGGATATCCACGACCGCCGGCCGCTGGTGCTGTCGCCGGAGCATGCACGGCAGTGGATCGATCCGTCGCTGACAGCGCGGGAGGCGGAGGAACTGGCGCGGGACGAGTGCTTGCCGGTTGAAGCGTTCGAGTGGTTCGCGGTGAGCAAGGCGGTGGGGAATGTGCGCAATGAGGGGGCGGAGTTGATCGTGGCGCAGCCGGAGGAGCCGGATTTGTGGGGTTAGCGGTCAGGAAGCCAGTTGTTCCCATTCGCCCGTAGCCGCGCACCCTGCCCGCTGGAACAACGCCTCGAACTGGGCTCCATATCCAACGAGATCCGGATGGGCCCGGTTGGCCGCGACCCAGGCGAATACAAGTACGCAGGCCCGTGCCAGTTCGTCATCCAGTTCCCACAAAGCAGTAAGGGCGAAGCCACCCTGGATGTCCGGTGCCCACCAGGCGAACAGAAAATCCGCGACGTGGCGAGACTGGGGAGTGTCGCCATCGGCCACGGCGAGCAGTCGTTCGAGGGCGGCGCGGGTGGTGGTGCCTAGCTCGGGAATCAGCGTCAGGGACATCAGCGGTGCACTCCTAGGACGGACAGGAGATTCGTCGATTTACGGGGGCTATCTGCTAGGAGTGGTGCGCAGGGGAAAAAGTGGCATGGCGCGCAGAAAAATAGTGGAGTGCCGCGAGCGGGCTAAGCTAATCACCGCTGTTCCCCATCATGGATCGAGGCCCTACCTATGCAGTTGTCCGCCCTGCCCTTCACCGCAGCCCTCGCGCTGTCCATCGCCTGCGCCACCGCAAGCGCCGCTGACCTGGCCCCTGGTGACCTGCTCAAGCAGGCGCAAGCCGAACGCCCCGCCTATCTGGAAACCCTGAAAACCCTCGTGTCGGTCGATACTGGCACCGGCACGCAGCCGGGCCTGACGGAGGTCAGCGCCTTGCTGGTCAAGCGCCTGCAAGCCCTCGGCGCCAAGGTCGAGACCCATCCAGCGACGCCATCGGTGGGCGACAACATCGTCGGCACCTTCAAGGGCACTGGCAGCAAGAACTTCCTGCTCATGGTCCACTACGACACGGTATTCGGCCCCGGCACCGTCGCCAAGCGCCCGTTCCGCACCGAAGGCGAACGCGCCTACGGCCCAGGCGTCGCCGATGCCAAGGGCGGCGTGGCGATGATCCTGCATGCGGTCAAGCTGCTGCAGGACCAGAAATTCGACGGCTACGGCACCTTGACCGTGCTCTTCAACCCGGATGAAGAGATGGGTTCGGCCGGCTCGAAGCAGATCATCACCGAGCTGGCGCGCAAGCATGACTACGTCTTTTCCTACGAGCCACCCGACAAGGACGCCGTCACCGTCGCCACTAACGGCATCAACCGCGTGAACCTGGAGGTCAAAGGCCGCTCTTCCCACGCCGGTTCCGCGCCCGAGGAAGGCCGCAACGCCCTCACCGAACTGGCCCACCAGATCATCCAGCTCAAGGACCTCGGCGACCCTTCCAAGGGCACCACGGTCAACTGGACCCTGGCCAAGGCCGGTGAAAAAGCCAACATCATTCCCGCCCTGGCCACCGCCGATGCGGACATGCGCTACTCCGACCTCGCCGAGTCCGATCGTGTGCTGGCCGATGCCAAGCGCATCGTGCAGAACCGCCTGATCGCCGACACCGAGACCACCGTCACCCTGATCAAAGGCCGCCCACCGCTGGCGAAGAATGACGGCTCCGAGCAGTTGGCCAAGACCGCCCAGCAGCTCTACAGCCAGATCGACCAGAAGATCGAACCCATCGCCATGCGCTTCGGCACCGATGCCGGCTATGCCTATGTTCCGGGCAGCGCCAAGCCAGCGGTGCTAGAGACGATGGGTGTGGTCGGGGCGGGGTTGCATGCCGATGATGAGTACATCGAGCTGAAGAGCATCGCGCCACGGTTGTATCTGACGGTGGCGATGATCAGGAAATTGGCGGAGTAGGATCAGGCCGTAACGCCGCACTGCCCGACTCGCCGGGCAATGCGGTCGAACCATCCGACGAGCTGTACCCTTGTTCATTGGACTGTCCACACCGCCCGCTTGTCTATCACTACAGATCCGCTGGCCAGACCACCCTATCCCGAGAAGGAGATTCACCCATGACGGAAATCACCAACGACATCGAGCTGCCCTACGAAGGGCCAGTCCTGCTGACGCTGACCTACAGTGCCGAGAAGGGTGGCGAGGACCGCGAGGCCCGCCATGCCGACCTGGAACTGCTGATCGAGGCCACGGCCACCGAAGGCGCCTACACCGTAGTGCTCGGCCATGCCCTGGGCGGCGACCTGCTCAAGGACCCCGGCCTTTCCTACGCTCACCTGGCGATACCCAGCGGCGGCACACTGCAAGGCCGCGTCGCCTCTGTGGACCGGCGGGGATTCCAGCTGGTGCTGGTCGAGGATGAAGCCGACAGGACGATGTGATTGGCAATCGTTGAGCGACCGGCCACGCTGGCCCCTACCTCACGCGCCTGGCCGCCCAACGTTCATCCACACCATCAGCACTGTCAGCGTCGCAAGAGAGCCGAGCGTGGAAATCAGGATCGTCCTGGAGATCAACCCGGCCTCTCGGCGATAGAATTCGGCCAACATGAACGGCCCGGTACCAGTCGGCAGCGCGCTCAGCAGGACAGCCGAATTCGCCCACATCGGCTGCAAGGCGAACACCTTGAAGGCCAGGAACCAGGTGAGAAGCGGCTGACCCAGCAGCTTGATGGCAACCAAGGGCCAAGGGTTGCTCTTGGCCGTCGGCGCTGCCGTTTTCTGCCCCAGGAACAGACCCAGAGAAACGAGCGCGCAAGGCGTCGTCGCGGTGGCCAGCATGTCGAGAAAGTGCATGACTGGATCAGCCAACGGGACCCCGGACAGTGCCCAGGCGGAACCGGCGATCGGGGCTACAACCAGAGGATTCCTGGACAGTGCCTTGACGACAACCGCAACGGCCTTGCCAACATGCTTCTCCTCCTGCAGACCGACTTCGATACAGATCACAGCGAGCGCAAACAGCAGGCAGACGACGATCAGCGTGGAGATCAGCGCAGGTTGCAGGCCCTGATGGCCGAACACGATGGCGCACAAGGGAATGCCGATGTATCCCGTGTTCGCGTAGCCGGCGCTCAAGCCATCGATACTCGAGCTCGCCAGCCCATGCCCAGTACCGAGGCGCCATAGGACGGTGGCAACGAAGATCGCCAGCGTTCCTGCTCCAAAGGAAATGATGAATCCAGGCTGCCAGATCTCTGCCCACGAAGCGGTCGCGGTCACCTTGAACAACAGCGCTGGAAGACACAGCCACACGACCATCTTGTTGATTTCCGAAGCGGCCTTGTCTCCCAGGCGGTTCGTCTTGCGGCAAATGAAACCCGCCAATATCAGTGCGAAAATGGGCAGGACGATTGCGAGAACGGTGAACATCGATTTCTACGATTCCAGAGGGGATTTAAGCGCGAACAGTCTAGAATCGCGCATCGATGCAGTCCAATTACTATGGAGTGCATGATTGATAGCTACGGAGCATTGATGATCGAGCACCGCCACCTTCGTTATTTCCTGGCTTTGGCCGAGGTGCTGCACTACGGCAAGGCTGCTGCCCAAGTGAACGTTTCCCAGCCTTCGTTGAGCCGTCAGATTGCCGACCTTGAAGCCTCGCTAGGCTGCAAACTCTTTTCACGAACCTCCCGCTCGGTAGAACTGACGGCAGCGGGGCGTGAATTCCAGCGAGGGGCACAGTTGAGCATGCAGACGCTGAACTCCGCCATTCGCTCGACCCAAGCGGTAGCGCGTGGAGAGAAAGGCGAGCTGAGAATTGCATTCACCTCGATGATCGCCTGGACCGGACTGCCCAGGATCATCAAGGCCTATGCGGCAGCCGCGCCCAGCGTGGACCTGACACTCTTCGAACTGCTGCCCCAGGATCTGCTCAGGGCTGTGGAGAACGACGAGTGCGACATTGGCCTGACCTTCAGGACGCCTGTTCGAGAGCCATTGCGGTACCAAGGTTTTCAACAGGAAAGGTTGTGCATGGCAGTGCCCGCCGACCACCCTCTGGCGCAACGCGATAACGTCAGCGTTGCAGACCTTCAGCATGAGCCCTTCATTTTAAGCCCCCGAGCAACCGCTTCGGTCCTGCATGACAGCATCGTCGGGCTCTGCGAGCGTCATGGATTCGAGCCCAGAGTGCGAATGTATACCCAGTTGCAAGGCACCATAGTGAACCTGGTTGGCGAAGGACTCGGCGTCTCGATCGTTCCCACGTCCATGTCCAAGTCCAGTTTGCAGTCCGTCAGGTTCCTGCCGATTGCCGACGCACCCGAGATCACGCTTGGCATGGTCTGGAGCGGTGAGAACGCCAATCCTTGCCTGGCGGCGTTCATTGGCAGTACGAAAGCTGGTAGTTAATACTTCTTGTCCCAACAGCCTGCGGCCATCAGGAGACATGGGCAGAAGGCAATCCCTGCCGCCTTCCACCCATGATGCGAGCGAGGCCTAGCGAACGGGCCCCGTCATCATCCCGTGCGTCACATCCTCGACCAGCGCCTTGGCCATTCCGCTGAGATAATGGGCACCCCAGACCATCTGGCCATTGCCATCGACCCCGGCGTCCAGCGTCATCTTGTACACGCAGTCCAACAGCACCGACGCCTGCTCCAGCGCATATTCCGCGTCGTGCCCCGGCTGGACCTTGAACAACCGGTCCGCGATCGTGCCGCCGACGCCCTCCCCGAAGGTACCGACGCCAGAAGTCTTCAGCTCTTTAAGTTTCATGTTGCTACTCATACCTAACCTCCAGGCGTGCGCAGCTGAGCTGGCGCACGCATCCCTCTGTAGAAGCGGGCTTGTCGGACCGCGGAACCGCCGCGATAAACCCAACTTGGTTCTCATCAGTGCACAGCCCGCACCCGACTCAGCGCCATCTCGACCAGACTGTGAGCATTTTCAATCTCATGCATCGCGGCCAAGGTCATCACCTGTCCAGCAGGTTTGGGATGGAGCAGCACCGTCTGCTGCGCGATGGTCAAGGCGCAGACCAGGTATTCCGAGGTCTGGAGAAGCAGGGCTTCTATGGAGGGAGGTGTATCGGTGGTCTCGGGTGGGTCTGGAACGATTTTCAACATGGCATAGCCCTTCATCAAGTGGAGCCGCCACACCCTGCTGTCAAACAGGAAGGTGGCAACTGTACGCGGGTTGACAGACCGAGGATGAAGGGACTCGGCGCACACAAGGTGCCCCACGTACAGCCGCCATAAAGCGCGAACGTGCGACCTTCATAAGCATCGGTCTGTCAAAACCGGTCGTTGATGAGCAACGACTGGCCGAGACTAGACCCGCGTAAATCACATCGCAAGCGCTCAGAAGCGGTTGAAGGATAATTCGGAAATGTCCTACACGATATAGGCGAAGTCTGAACTTTTCGCGTTTATTGGGAGCTGGTCTGCGGACCAGGCGCTTGGTATCTGTCCCGGCAGCCCTAGGAACCTCCACTCCCGGGATACAGAAACGGTGATGAGACTAGGTATTGTGAGAGTCCCGCTCTGCGGGGCCTCCTTCATTCCCTCAACGCCGCCTTGATACACCTCGCGACAATCCACTGGGCCACGCCTGAGTCAGGAGGTGTAGCATTGCCCCATCAAGTTCCTCACCTGATTGCTTTGGGTGGGATAGCCAATAGTCGAAGCGCAGACACGCGGAGGAAGGCAAGAATCACCTCAAGGGTCGACCGAGCCTCTTTGGGTCACTTCGGAGTTACCGAGCCAGTTGGGGAGGGGTTTGCGAGATGAAGCTGGATCTTGGCCCCGGATACCGCATCTACTACGCGATCAAGGATCGCAAGGTGATTTTCCTGCTGGGTGGAGGTTCGAAGGACAAGCAGCAGAGGGACATTGACCAGGCTAGAGCACTCTGGAAAGGACACAACGCCAAGGTGAAAAAGAAATGACAGCCCATACTCGACCCCATGAAGATAGCGTTCTGGAAATGCTCAGAAACGACGAGGCATTTGCCATCGAATACTTGTCAGCGGCCCTCGAGGAAATTGATGAAGCGGGCGGAGAAGATGCCTTCCTGATCGCCGTTCGTCGCATAGCGGAGGCTAGAGGCGGGATGGGAAGTGTCTCGCAGCATACCGGCCTGGCTAGAGGCAATTTCTACCGGTCGTTCGCTGCCGGAGGCGACCCAAAGCTTTCGACGATTCTCAAGGTCCTGCAGGCACTGGGCGTAGGGATGTCGAAAGTGGTTACACACCGTGCCGAAGGTGAAACTTGCACGCAACATACGCGCTGACGCGGATCTGGACGGCATAGCCGCCGCTCCTATCGGCTCTTTCCCTGTTCTGATCGTTGCCTTTTCATATGTCTCTAGACTCAGTCTCAAAACCAATGGCCACGCGCTCCGAGCCGTCCCGCCGCTTCTCTGTCGCCCCCATGATGGATCGGGGCTACTGATCGGTAAAGCCCAGCAAAATCAGCAGGTTTATGGCGGTTCAAGTTTTGCTGTAGCAAAAATTAAGCGGAGAGGTGGGAATGACCGCATAAACGCTCATTTTTTAGGCGGGAATTGCAGGTACACGGGCGGTACATTCAGCGGCAGGCGTCGACCCCAGCAACAAGCTGTTTCTCGTAGCCGATCCTTTGCCGGCGCTCTGCCAGCAGCGCCCGGACCTTCACTTCCAGGCTGTCGTCCTTCTTCAGCCCGGCGGCCGCCCAGGACGGAACGGCCACCAGCGGCGCGCGGCACGGCACCTGGACCGGCACCTCGACGCGGACCGTGCGGGGCTCCGGCTCGACTTGGCCTGCGCAGGCAGTCAGCAGCAGGCCGACCAGCAAGACCTGCAGCACCTGCAGCGCCTGCAATTTCATAGGCCCAACTCCTTGTCGATGATCGCGCCGGCGGCCGCGCACTGGTCGCCGCCGGTTCGCTCCTGCTGTAATCGGTTCGCCGCGGCATAGTCCGCCCGCGCGCCGGCCTCGGCGGACTTAGCCGCCTGCTGGGCCTGCGCTTCCCGGTCCTTGCCAGCCTGGACCAGGTCGCCCAGCGCCTTGCCCTGCTCGTCCGCGAGCGTGACCAGGTTCTTCCGGGCGATGCCGCAGGCCTGGGCCGAATCTTCCGCCGCGCGCCGGCCCTGCCGGGCCTCTTCCACCCTGCCCTCCTGCCACCAGATGAGGCCAGCGGCAGCCAGGGCCAGCCACAGCCACGCGGGAATGACCCTCAGCAACGCCACCGGCCCGCTCATGCGAGTTCGCCGCCGAGCCGCTGGAACTGCGCGATCAGCTTGTCAGACTTGTGCGGGTTCTGCCCGTAGTCGTTGCCCGGGAAGCTGGCCCAGATGTTCGAGCACTTGGCGATGGCCTGCTCGATGCGGCCCGCCTTGATGTCGTCGAGGGCGCGACGCTCGCGGATCTGCTGCAATGCCACGCGGTCCTGGTTCTCTGGCGTGAAGCCGCCCTTGAGTTGCAGGCTACGGCGGTAGGCGTCCCAGTACCGTTCGAGGAGTTGGTAGCGGCCGGCTGCCGTGCTGGTCACCGGCTTTCCATTGATGGGGAAGGTCAGTCGGCGGCGCGGGTGATCCAGGTAGCCAGTGAACAGCCCGCCGCCGTACAGGACGTTGTAGCCTTCGTCGCTAGCCTTGATAGTCGAGGTGCCCTCTGAAAAGGCGATCAGGTCCAGGAAGAGCAGCACGTTCGCGCCGCCGGCCTGGGCCGCAGTGAGTCGAGCCATAGGTTTTCTCCAGGCAAAAAAATACCGCCCGAAGGCGGCATTGGATGGGGTGGCGGTCAGGCCGGCGGCGCGGGCCAGTCGATGGTGGTTGGATAGCCTGGCTGGTCGGGCAGCCGGTTCAGCGCTACGCGATACCGCTTCCACTCCTTCAGCAGCGCGACCTCGGGCTCAGTTGCTTCGTCCAAGTCGACAGCATCTTGCAGGGGAGCGATTGCGCTATCGGCAACGAGCCTGCGCTGGGCCACTTCACCAGCAATCTTGACCAGTAACTGCTCTGCAGCGGCCTGCGCCTTCGCCTCGACGGTGATCATCTGCGTCCAGTCGATATTGTTCATTGTTTCTGCACCTCAGCCAGCAAGGCCGGAATATCGTAGATGGGTAGCGGAACAGCACCGTCGGCAGTGATAAGCAGAGGTTGCGGGAACCTGGTAGTTTCTGGCGCATTTGATCCGTGCGGCAAGCGCAGGGTGACAACCAGGTCACCATTTATGCGCTCGACAGGGCCGTAGAACCATTCTGATTTTATCGCCTCTCGCGGCAGCGTTGCTCCATCAGTGAGTGGAGAGAAATCGAATGCTTCACCGTTCACCGTCAGGGTATCGCCCTGCCGAGCGACTGCCAGGGTTTCTTCCATGCGGACCGGGGAAAGAATGATTTTCATGATTAGAATTTCCTGCCGATTGCGGT